>NZ_JANRHN010000026.1:0-45773 GCF_024733745.1 Bacteroides sp. ET225
TTTTAATATTTAAATCGGTATTACGCTCATCACATTCCTGAATATATGGTCCGATTTCTTGCATCGGATATTTGTGTTTCAGTTCCTGGATATAGCTTTGGCAGAGTTGCATAAGCGGGGCTGCCTTGGCCTCGTTTTGCTCTTTGGTCTCCCGGAATGCTCGCCATACGTTCACCACTTTCTGCTGTTCGGCAACAGACGGAAGAGGAATCAAAATATTGCACATGTTTTCCCATGAAAAGACTTCACGAGCACTTCCCCATGAATTATATCTTGCATAACGATCAAATTCAGGACGCAAGAAAAACCAAAAAAGATACAATGGAAGAAGCTCTACTTCATCTTTAACTCTAAAAACTTCATAAGCACTTGATACAATATATGTTGCATTATATGTATTAAGGGCAAGAGTTATTTTATTCCCATTTCGAGAAGTAACGGGAACATAACAAAAATAATTTGTCCGATATAACTTGTAGTTCGTAACAGATACCCCGTCCATGTTAGCCTTGGTATCTATAATTCTTTTCTCGATGCTGATACCTCGCACATCGTCTACAGAATATATTTCTTTCGTGTTCCTCTCATCGCACTGCTCGATATAATCCCCAAGCCGTACCCATTTTACACCGCTGTTTTCCATCTCACACCTCCTTTTTTTCATGCTGTTCCATAAAGAAGCGTTTCTGCTGCTCAATCTCCCGGCGTAGTTCCTCTTCGGTAGGCATATATGTCATATACTTAGCGGCAAAAATCTGATCGCTATCGTGTAACACTGAATATTTTGCTATGGTGTTGTCCGTATCTGTACAAAGTAACACGCCGATGGTCGGATTATCATCTTCTCCCTTAACCAAATCATCGTACATACGGATGTACATATCCAACTGTCCGATGTCCTGATGGGTCAACTTATGGGTCTTCAGTTCAAAGATGACGAACCGCTTCATCTTGTAGTTATAGAATACAAGGTCGATGTAGAAATCAGCCGTATCAGTCACAATGTGCTGCTGCCTTTCCACAAAAGCAAATCCACGGCCAAGCTCCATGATGAATTTTTCGAGATTGTCAATCAATGCCTGTTCCAATTCTGATTCGGAATAGTTGGTGTCACGGTGGAATCCCATAAATTCAGCTACCATCGGATTCTTTATATATTCCAACGGATCTGCCTGACCGGTATATGGTACGGGCAGAGTCGAACTCTCCTTTTGGGCTGCCAGACGTCGCTCATAATATTGGGTGGAGATATTCCTGTCAAGGTCGTCCACGCTCCACATATCCTCGGCGGCTGTTTTCAGATACCATTCCCTTGCCTGCGTATTGCTGACGGAAAGGAGCCTGCGGACATGTGACCAGGTAAGATTTTGCACAAGCGTGTGCAAAATCTCTACATCCTTGAATTCCAGATAGAATTTTCGGTAATATGCCAAGTTACGCTTACCATAGCCGGTTCCGTATTCAGCAGCAAGTCTGTCAGCAAGAGCCGGGATAAGTTTTTGTCCGTATGCAGCCCTGCTTGCTCCATGCTGCTCCTCTTCCACGATACGCCGTCCAATGTTCCAATAAGTCATGATGGCTATTTGACCAGTCGCGGCATAGGCTTGTTTCCGTCCTTGTTCTATGATGGTTCTGATGTCGGAAACGAAATTCTCGGTTATTATGTCAGTCTGTTGCTTATTCTTTTCCATATCCCAAAATTTTGAAGGCGTTTACGAGTTCGGTTTCATTTGCATCCCATCTTTTCTTCAGCTCGTCAAACTTACGACTCATCTCGGTGAGGGCCGATTTATAATCAATTTCCGTATCGCGGTCGATAAACTCGATATATCTGGAGGGTACAAGCGAATATCCTTTTTTCTGAATCTCGCCACGGTGTGCAGCATAATATAATTCCGGTTCGGCATACTCGGCGAAATTCCCGGTCTGCCAACCAAAATAGATTTGGCAAACCCGCTCTATCTGATTTTCCGATAGCCGAACATATTTCTTTTCATAGATGTTTTCACTCCAAGTACGGAGATCGATGAACAGGATTTCACCCGTGCGGTTACGCAGTTGTCTGCCGTGCCACGGACCTCCTTTCTTGTTATTGTTCAAGATCCATAGTGTAACGGATATATCAGTAGAATAGAACATGTTGCGTGGCAGGACGATGATGGCCTCGATTTTGTCGTTTTCAATCAACTGTTTGCGTATTTCAAGCGTGTCGCTGTCGTCCAATGCTCCATTGGCAAGTAGGAATCCTGCAATTCCGTGATTGACATCCAGTTTGTTCAGGATATGGAGAATCCATGCGTAGTTGGCATTGCTAGTCGGAGGGACACCATAACCTTTCCAGCGGGGATCCGTTTCAAATTCTCCATATTCGGCATATTTCTTCAAATTGAATGGCGGATTTGCCATGATATAGTCGAATTTGAGGTCTTTATGCTGGTCGTCGGAGAAAGTGGATACAGCTTTGTCTCCCAAATGATAGGATATACCACGGATAGCCAGATTCATCTTTGCCAGACGATAGGTTGCCGGTTCGGATTCCTGTCCATACACGTTGACCGCTTTGGTGTTGCCGCCATGTGCTTCAATAAACTTGGTTGCCTGCACGAACATACCGCCTGACCCGCAGCACGGGTCATAGACCGTACCGTCGAACGGCTCGATGAGTGAGGCAATAAGCTCCACGATAGAATGCGGCGTGTAGAACTCACCTTCCTCCTTGTCGGCATTGATTGAGAAAGCCTGCAAGAAATATTCATATACACGCCCTATGAGGTCGTGATCGGTGAACTTTTTGGGATCTATCTTGTTAATCTCGTCCACCACACTTTTCAAGACACCCGGTTCAAGGGCCATTTTCGTGAAAATCTGCTGTGGAAGGGCGTTCTTCAGTTTGGGCTCATTGTCGTCCAGCATCTTTATGGCTGTATCGAAAGCAATGGCCATTCCGGTAGGTGCCGTAAGAATCAGCTTGTCCCAAAATGTTTCGTCGGTCAGGAAAAACACTCCGTCCTGCATATACTGATTGGGACGGGACAGCTGCATTTCAACAAAAGCATCGTCGTGAATGCCTTGAACCTCTATAATCTCATGCCTGATTTTATCCTTTTGCTGCTTGAAGCGTTCCCCGATGAATTTCAAAAACACAAGAGTCAGCAACAAATCGCGCTTGTCGGTCATAGCAGCACGCCCTCTCAAACTGTTGCGACAATTGAAAAGTATGGTTTCTAAGGACTCCTCCTTTGTTATTTTTGTTTGTTTCTTGGCCATCGTATTTACTCTATTAGTTTGGTGTTTAACCTAAAAGCATTTGCATCAATCTCCATTTGGAAAATCTTAATGTCGGGATTCAGCTTTCGGGCAACACGGATTATTTTTGATTTTTCTTCGACATCCATATTGATCCCCAGATAAACGGATTCGAAACACTCTCCTCCAATTTCTGGGAATGCCCTCATTTCTTTCCAGTCAATCGAGCCTTTATCATCATTTTGCCACGGCAGCAACTTCATATATGCCGGCCATGGCTCTAATATAAATAAACGCACTTCTTGTTCATGCTCCCAAGCTTTTGCTTTGGTGGATATTTGATAATGAAAAAAGTCTTTTACATCCCTAAAATAATCGGGCTTCTCTACAATGTCTTTATATTGTACCTCCACTTCCGAGCAGCCGATCATGACATTGCCATACATACGAGAAAGACACTTTCTGACTTTTTCCATATCCAGACCGATGCAGATGCCTTTATGCTTGCTATAATAGCTCCACATCAAAATTGAATCATATATCTTAGAAAGACTGCATATCCATACCTCTTCTCTGGTTCTACGAAATGGATCCCTTCTCAATTCTTCAATTATTTCCGGAGTCCATCCTCCACATACTTCTTTTGGAACATTGGAGAAATCAATTAACGAGGGATGGCAATCAAACGGGTCATTTAATTGCGTAGCGTTAGTGAATTGAAGATTGCCATAATGCAACATCATCACCCCACCGTTAAAATCCAAGTACTTGTACAGTTTTGCTTCTCCCATAAATTTATTCATTCGGTTCTCAGCAAGTCATCCACAGACACATTCAGAACTTTTGCTATTTGGATCAGCATCTCCACATTGGGCTGCGTTGTGTTTGTAACCCATTTAGAAATTATGGCAGGATCCTTATCCAATTGTTCCGAGAGCCATTTATTGCTCTTGTTTTTCTCTGCGAGAACGACTTTGATACGATTCAGTAATTTGCGCTCCATATTATATCTCCATTACGTGGTTACAAAAATAGGCATATTTAGAGAATATAATTGACCAGGAAGGTTAAATGTTGCAATTCACCACAAAAAAGTGAGCAAAACATCAATTGTAGTTACATATGCTTTCTTTATTGGCAGTTTTGTGCCAGGTCTATTTGGTAAACCAATTACTTTTTGTGGGAACTTTGCGGTATCAAATTATAAAGATTATTGAATATATAATTTGATAATCAAAAAGATATATGATGCTATTTGGTTCAAGCGTGGAACTGCGTGCTATCTCCACGTTCTTGAAGATCCTGAGAAAACCCGATGCACATTGGCAAATAGACAGCAGACCCACGCTATACAGCATGGGAACCGCCAACGTCCATCCTCGTACATCGTGAAAATTTCTCAGGTTTTCAAGAACAAGAATGAAGCATGACGCTTCTCACAAATATTTTTCCCACAAAATAGCAAGCCGCAGACGCTTCCGCCTGCTTACTGCCCCAAAAGTAAGCAATAATTACGAATAAATCAAACGAATCGGAAGCTTTTTGTTGAGCGCAGATAATTCCCCTCCACAAATTCCCTGATTGACATTCCGAAAGCACAACAGCACAAATGCCTGACAAATTCATACAAAACCGCCTCTACCGCTAACCGCACATCCGAACAAATCTCCTCTTTCAGAAGCCGTTCCTTAACGGATGCAAACGGCAACCCCGCTCAG
The DNA here is from genome assembly GCF_024733745.1 of Bacteroides sp. ET225. Taxonomy (NCBI): domain Bacteria; kingdom Pseudomonadati; phylum Bacteroidota; class Bacteroidia; order Bacteroidales; family Bacteroidaceae; genus Bacteroides; species Bacteroides sp. ET225. The sequence continues at coordinate 4,965 of NZ_JANRHN010000026.1, forward strand.
AGCACCCTGAAACGGGGGAGCGGAAACGAAAATCCCGCCAAAACAAGCGGTCATCTTGCCCAAAATGTCCCGTCATTTCATGGAAAACACCCCGTTAGCTTCAGCAAAATGTCCCGTCATCTTTCCACGAAGGCCGAAAACAAGGTTTTGGAACGCCTCAAACGGCTTTTCCGCTTCCCGAAACGTTTCAAATCCGGACATCCGCAAAGTGTCACAGCGGAACGATTCTGACTGATCAGCTAAACATTTTGCCACAGATTGGCGGAACCAGAAACAAAACAAAAGCATCTTGGCATAAGAACAAACTTTTCGGATTACACAAGGTCCTTTTCCGTCCGATTTTCAATGCCGTACCCTAAACCTCACCCGAGAAAGACAAGCCTCACGCATCCCGATTGACACTCTGACAAAATGAAAGCGGCCCTTTTTCTGACATTTTTACAGGATATATCCCAACCGTCATGCCATTTAGTCACACAAAGGGCGTTTTATCCCCATGGCAAATTATTTGATGAAGAATCTGTACAAAACAAGATAACAAAAAAAGAAAGGAGATTACTTATGAACTTTAACAACTTTACAATCAAATCGCAGGAGGCTGTGCAGGAAGCGGTCAATCTGGTTCAGAGCCGCGGACAGCAGGCCATCGAGCCTGAGCATTTGATGGCAGGGGTGCTGAAAGTGGGAGAAAATGTAACGAACTTCATTTTCCAGAAGCTCGGCATCAACGGCCAGCAGATTGAAACCGTGCTCGACAGGCAGATAGCTTCCTTGCCGAAGGTGTCGGGAGGAGAACCCTACCTGAGCCGCGACGCCAACGAAGTGCTGCAAAAGGCAGTCGACTACTCCAAGCAGATGGGCGACGAATATGTGTCGCTGGAAGCACTGCTGCTTGCATTGCTGAATGTGAAAAGCACGGTTGCTACCATACTGAAAGATGCGGGGCTTACCGATAAGGAGCTTCGCGCAGCCATTCAGGAACTCCGCCAGGGACAGAACGTAACCTCACAGTCGAGCGAAGATACGTATCAGTCGCTCAACAAATACGCCGTCAACCTGATTGAGGCAGCGCGCAACGGAAAGCTCGATCCGGTTATCGGACGTGACGAAGAAATCCGCCGTGTGCTCCAGATCCTGAGCCGGCGAACCAAAAACAACCCGATTCTGATCGGAGAGCCGGGTACGGGTAAAACAGCCATTGTGGAAGGACTTGCCCAGCGTATCCTGCGGGGGGATGTGCCCGAGAACCTGAAAAACAAGCAGCTTTACTCGCTGGATATGGGCGCGCTGATTGCGGGAGCCAAGTATAAGGGCGAATTTGAAGAACGTCTGAAATCGGTCATCAACGAAGTGAAGAAGTCGGAAGGAAACATCATCCTGTTTATCGACGAAATCCATACTTTGGTCGGAGCAGGCAAGGGAGAAGGCGCAATGGATGCGGCCAACATTCTGAAACCGGCTTTGGCCCGCGGCGAACTGAGAAGCATCGGAGCCACTACCCTCGACGAATACCAGAAGTATTTCGAGAAAGACAAGGCGCTCGAACGCCGTTTCCAGACGGTTATGGTAGACGAACCGGACACGGCAAGCTCCATCTCTATCCTGCGCGGACTGAAGGAACGCTACGAGAACCACCATCAGGTGCGAATCAAGGACGAAGCCATCATCGCCGCCGTCGAACTGAGCAACCGTTACATCACCGACCGTTTTCTGCCGGACAAGGCCATCGACCTGATGGACGAAGCGGCAGCAAAGCTCCGTATGGAACGCGACTCGCTTCCGGAGGAACTGGACGAAATCGAGCGCAGGCTGAAACAGCTGGAAATTGAACGCGAAGCCATCAAGCGGGAAAAGGATGAAGCCAAACTTGCTCAGCTGAACAAGGAGATTGCCGAACTGAAAGAGCAGGAAACTTCGTACAAAGCCAAATGGCAGAGCGAAAAGGAACTGGTGAACAGAATTCAGCAGAACAAGAAGGAAATAGAGCAACTGAAGTTTGAAGCCGACCGCGCGGAACGTGAAGGCGACTACGGGAAAGTGGCCGAAATCCGTTACGGAAAACTGCAGGCGCTGGAAAACGAAATCAAGAGCATACAGGAAGACCTGAAAAAGAAGCAGGGCGACAATGCGATGATCAAGGAAGAGGTAACAGCCGAAGACATAGCCGATGTGGTATCGCGCTGGACGGGCATACCGGTGAGCAAGATGCTACAGAGCGAGCGCGATAAGCTGCTGCATCTGGAAGACGAGCTTCACAAGCGTGTCATCGGACAGGACGAGGCCATCGAAGCCGTGGCAGACGCAGTGCGCCGCAGCCGTGCGGGACTTCAAGACCCGAAACGTCCGATCGGTTCGTTTATCTTCCTCGGAACCACGGGTGTGGGTAAGACGGAACTGGCAAAGGCCCTGGCCGAGTACCTGTTTGATGACGAATCGCTGATGACGCGTATCGACATGAGCGAGTATCAGGAAAAACATACCGTTTCCCGTCTGATCGGTGCGCCTCCGGGATACGTAGGATACGATGAAGGCGGCCAGCTGACAGAAGCCGTACGGCGCAAACCCTACTCGGTCGTACTGTTCGATGAAATCGAAAAGGCTCATCCGGATGTGTTCAACATCCTGCTTCAGGTGCTGGACGACGGACGTCTGACCGACAACAAGGGACGGACGGTGAACTTCAAGAACACCATCATTATCATGACTTCCAACTTGGGAAGCTCATACATCCAGAGTCAGTTTGAGAAGATCAACGACAAGAACCACGATGAGGTTGTGGAGGAAACCAAGAAAGAGGTGATGGAAATGCTGAAGAAAACGATCCGGCCGGAGTTTCTGAACCGTATTGATGAGATTATCATGTTCCAGCCGCTGGACAAGGAGCAGATAAAACAGATTGTACGCCTCCAGATCAACGGCATACAAAAGATGCTTGCCGACAACGGCGTAACCCTGCAGATAGCCGACGAAGCCGTAGAGTTTCTGGCTACAGCCGGATTTGATCCGGAATTCGGAGCGCGTCCGGTAAAGCGTGCCATCCAGCGTTACTTGCTGAACGACTTGTCGAAGAAGTTGCTGGCACAGGAAGTCGACCGTTCGCAACCGATTGTGGTTGAACGGAGTGATGACGGATTGAGGTTCCGGAACTGATTCTCTTTTATCATAAAGCCACGGAGTGTCCCGCAGAGTGAAATCATTTCTCTGAGATGCTCTGTGGCTTTTGTATTGTATCAGGGTAAGGGATGGTCAGCTGAAGCAGCTCCTCCATGGAGCCGTTAAACACGTTCAGGTCTACTTTTTCACGGATTCCCGGAAGCTTTCCCATATCCGTATGCTGCCAGAAACGCCACGGACCGTCATATTCTACCGAATCCACATAATAATGAGCAATCCAGTAAGGATAAGAATTGAACAGCGAATCGCTGAGATAACGGGTCTTGAACTTATAGGAAGTATAGAGAATCGGCTTCACCTTATAGTACTGCTCAATGCGGCGGAGCCAGATGGAAAGATCGGTCCGAAGCTTTCTCTCGTCTTCTCCCCTCACCTCGATATCAAGCACCGGAGGCAAATCGCCCGGTTCAAGCTTGACCGAACGGATAAAGAAGTCAGCCTGGCGCAAGGCATCTGTCTTGGGATTGTAAAAATGATAGGCTCCGCGAACAAAGCCGTGCCTGCGTGCTTCGTCAAAATTACGCACAAAAGCCGTATCGCTGAAGTCGCCTCCCTCAGAAGCTTTCATAAAGACAAAACGGACAGGAAAAGGGGCCTTCTGAAGTTTCTGCAATTCACCCCAATCGATTTGCCCCTGGTGATGGGAAATGTCAAAGCCGTGTATGCTGAAACCGTAAGGAAGACAAACGCCGTAGGCCTTCATGCCATAGCAAGGCTTCCAGCGGTATGAATAAGGCTCAATGAAAAAGTAATAGAAACCGATAAGAATCAAAGCGGCAACCCCACCCATTGCAAGGTAGTAAGTCCACCGAGGCAGACTCCAGCTGCGCTCTTTTTTCTTCTTCCTGCGGGGACGGGCTTTCCCCTTCGGAGAAGACAGACGTCCGGAAGAAGACGACTTCTTCACGTTCCTCTTTCGCGAAGCCTTTCCTTGAGGCCGGCTGACCACCGTTATGGGCGGTTGTTTAATCATAGTTCGTCAAGTTTAAATGCCGAAAGAACCGTTTCGGAAATATACGAAACTGCCTCCGCCGCAAACAATAATTACGTCGGGCCGCAAAGCACAACCCGACGTAATCAACCATATTATCAAAAACAGCAAAAATCATCAAGCCTGTTCCAACTGCAATGTCTTGGTCGGCTCGTCACATACTTCAGTAGGACCGAAGTACTGGATCGGACCCGGGTAAACGTAAGCCGTTTCTTTTGCCCACGTATCGCGTGCAGCAGCGAAAGCCTTGAACGGAGCACCGTCCAGTCTTACCAGCGCTTTCTGAATAACCGGCTTCATTTCACCGTGACGGCGTTCCATGTTCATCATCATCGTGATAGGCACACCGCCGGCAATCCATTCTTCTGCAGGAGCGGTCAGATTGCGTACTGACGACATATAGCCTGTCTTGCCGTTTGCAATCAGCTCAGATGCAGTGTAACCCAGAGCATAGCAGTAGTCGGCGTCAAAGTTAGACGGAGCGGCGCAACGTCCTTCATAGCCGAAGAAGTGGTGCTGTGCCGAGAACTTGCCAACATATTTGCCTTCGGCCTTCCATGCAGCAAGCTTCTTGCCTACCATTTCAGACAACAGTTTTTCTGTTTCAATCAGCGAAACCTGAACGTTTCCGTGCGGGTCGCGGTCAAGCGTCAGCTGGCGAGCCACTCCTTCCGGAAGCGAAGCGTAAACAGCGGCATTGTCTGCAGACAATTTGCTGATAATGTATTCACGCTGCTTGTTCGGTTCGATTGCGGCATATTCATCTGCATGGACAGCCAGGAAATCATTCAGTTCGGCAATCAGCTTCTTCATGGCCGGGATGAATTCAATCAGACCTTCCGGAATCAGCACAGTACCGAAATTGTTTCCTGCTGCGGCACGGGCAGCAACAGCATCAGCGATATAAGTAACGATATCGTCCAGCGACATGTTCTTGGCCTCAACTTCTTCAGAAATCAGACAGATGTTCGGCTGGGTCTGCAACGCACATTCCAGTGCGATATGAGAAGCAGAGCGTCCCATCAGCTTGATGAAGTGCCAGTATTTACGTGCAGAGTTACAGTCGCGCTCAATGTTTCCGATAACCTCTGCATAAGTTTTGCAGGCCGTATCAAAGCCGAAAGAAGTTTCAATCATTTCATTTTTCAGGTCACCGTCAATAGTCTTCGGACATCCGATAACCTGGATGCCGTAGTTCTTGGCCGCATAATATTCAGCCAGAACACAAGCGTTGGTATTTGAGTCATCGCCGCCGATAATGACAAGTGCCTTGATGCCCAGCTCCTTCAATATTTCATAGCCTTTTTCAAACTGATCTTCCTTTTCCAGTTTGGTACGTCCTGAACCGATAATATCAAATCCGCCCGTATTGCGGTATTCATCAATGATATCAGCAGTCAGCTCCATATATTTGTGATCAACCAAACCGCCAGGTCCCATCAGGAAACCGTACAGCTTGTTTGCCGGATTCAGCCGTTTGATTCCGTCAAACAGTCCGGAAATCACATTGTGTCCGCCGGGAGCCTGTCCGCCGGAGAGAATAACGCCCACATTCATCGGAGCATATTCTTTGTTTTCCCCTTCAACAAATCTGATCAACGGCATGCCGTAAGTGTTCGGAAACAGTTTCTTGATTTCTTCCTCATCAGCTACAGAATGAGTAGGTTCGCCTTCCTGAACCTTAACAGCACCTCTCAATGCTTTCGGCAATTTAGGCTGATAAGCAGCTCTTGCAATTTGTAATGCGCTTTTTGTCATAATTGTATCTATTATTTATAAAGGTGTATAGAACTAAAATTCATCCCTGCAAATTTCGTATTTTTTTTGGATATATGAAAGAAACCCGGCCATTTTAGGCCTCACCGGCTGTATTTTCTCCCTCAAGCTTCGCTTTGATTCTTTCTATCAGATGCATCCCTCCCAGCAGCTTAGCGTTTTCATGCGTAATGAACGCCTGCTGGAACAGACGGTCGAGCGTATCTTTCAAATTGGGAATAAATGTCGCCTTATCTAACTGCAACGACTTTGGAAGGGTGGCATTGTCAAACCATGCCTTCAAGTCCTCCACTTCCTTTTTTGTATAAACCTCATCTATTTTCTTCATGTCACTATACATTAGAATGGATAACCAACCGCAAAATGGAACGTAAAGTCCCGCTTGAAATCGGGAGAAACAATCGGATAACGGTCTTTTCCGGTATACATCGGATTGACCGCCTTCATGCCGCCGTCAAAACGGAGAATCAGAAAATCCAGGTCAAAGCGGATGCCTAAACCGTATGCCACAGCCAACTGCTTGTAAAAGCGGTCGAACTTGAACTGTCCTTCGGGCTGCATATCTCTGCTCCGGATGGTCCAAACATTTCCGGCATCGATGAACGCTGCGCCGTTCAGCTTCCAAAACAAATGGGTGCGATATTCCAGATTCAAGTCAAGCTTAATATCCCCCGTATGATTTACATAATCAAGGCTGTTCGCATCTCCTCTATACCCGCCAGGCCCCAGCGAACGCACGCTCCATCCGCGCACGCTGTTGGCTCCCCCGGAAAAATACAGTTTTTCAAACGGAAGACTCTTCGAATTGCCATAAGGAACAGCCACTCCCACCCCCACATGGAACACCAGCGAATTCCGATAGTCAATCATAAAATTCTTCGCGTAATCGATGTCCATCTTCACGTATTGGGCAAAGTCAATGTTCCCCATCTGGAAAGCCTCCCCGTTTTTCGGATGACGGTTCACTATTTTGGAAAAAGCATAAAGCAGGTTTCCCGACTCTTCTATGTTGAAACGGATAGAATACGAATTGCGCTGCGCCGTTTTCATCGAAGCGGCTCCCGAACTGTTATAGGTATAAGTATACCCCATCCGCACAATGAAAAGATCCTCATAGCTGTAACGCAGCAGCGGATTCCGCTGGTCCATCTCATCAAGATAGCTTCTAAAGGTTTCCGAACGGTAGGGCATATAGATATAATTGAGGTCGAACACGTCAAAACGATGGCTTGCCCTCCGCTTCGACCATTTGTAGCTCCATGCCGCTGAAGCAACCGTACGCTCAAACTCAGGGCGGATCTGCCAGTTGTATTTCACCGTAACTTCAGACGTCGCACGGATTCTCCGCTTGAAGTCTGACGAAAGAAAAGGAAACATAAATTCGGGGAAGTTCAGTCCCGCCTCAACGGCATACTCCATATAGTTGCTGTTGGCATAGCCTTCCAGTCCCGTTATTGCCTCATACGCTCCACGGATCTTGATGGAGAAGGTTTCCGACCCTTTAAAAAGATTCCGGTGCATATAAGAAACCGAAGCGGCCGCTCCAAGATCACCGGCGGAGTTGGTTCCTTCGATTTCAAAAGCAACCGATTTGTTCTTGTTCCTGCTCAGAGTGACAAACGCATCCAGACAGGCGGAATCAGACTTTGCGTCTTCTTCAAACCGGATGTTCGAATATTTCAGAATGTTCAACCTCCCCAATGCATTGTAAGTAGACTGCACATTCCTCAGCCGATACAGGTCACCTGTCTGCAGGCGGTTATAATCCGTAATGACACGCGGACGAAGATACAGCTTGTCCTTATAATAAAAGTTCACTCCGCCCGACCGGACAGAATCAAGTCCGGCAAGTCCCGTCGTGCTCAAATCCGAGAAATCGGAGTCAAAGATAAAATTGACATCACGGATATGATACTGCTTGTGAGGTGCCGGAGTGTCTTCTTTCTTTCTCCGGTAGGGAGCAAGCTTCAGCGTCAGCCCTACCTGTTTCGAATAAAGCGTAGTGTCAGCCTGATAGGTAATAAAGTCTTTGTTGAATCTGAAATATCCGCGGTTCTGCAAATATTGGGTAATACGCTGCCGCTCCTGATCGAGCACGTTCACGTCAAAGCGCATGCCCGGAGCAAGCATCCGATGAACAGAATCCGCTCTGAGGTACTCAGCGATGCGGTAGTCGTCAATATCATAGGCAACGCTTCCCACCGTATACGGTTCCCCTGCACGTATGACATAATGTACTTTCAGCCTGTTCCCCTTACGCACTTCAACAGCGCCAACCTGTGCGCCCATATACCCCATGTTGCGCACGGCCTGCTCCATCTGCTCGCGCGTTTCTTCAGTCAGTTCCGGATCATATATGCGCGGCGCATCACCCATCCGGTATAAAAGCCTGTTGATCCATTTGGTGGAATCTCTCCCCGCAGCGCTATAGATGTACATAGGAATCTTGACCAGGCTGAACCATTTGGCGTTGGAAGTCTGCCGTACATAAGCACGCATCTCCGACGGCTTGACCTCCTTGTTGTCTGATTCGATCTTCACCGCATCCAGCAGATAATGCCCCTCAGGGATGAATTTGCTGACAGAGCATGCGCTCAGACCCAGCAAAAGCATCAAAAAGATTGAACAATGGCGCAAGGCAAGCTTCATACAGATACGGTTTTACGGATTTACACGCAAAAGTAGAAAAAAAACCAATGCCATCGGTAATTTGACATGAAAATAAAAACAGCAAAGCATCTCAAGCACAAAGGACGAATGTTCCGTTAATTTATCCGAAATCAAAACAAAACCCGTCTGTTTTCACCAAACATATACAATATTCAAAAATATCTTCTTAGCTTTGCCGCAAATTTACTTTATCAGAAAACAATGCTGAGCAAAAATAAGATCAAATTTATCCGTTCGCTGGAACTTAAAAAATACAGAAAGGAAGAAAACGCATTTCTGGCAGAAGGACATAAGCTGGTAGGCGATCTGCTGGGACACTTTCGGTGCCGGCTGATAGCGGGTACCCCGGAATGGTTCAAGAAGAATCCCGACCTCCGCGCACAAGAAACGATTGAGGTCACCCGGGAAGAACTTGCAAAAGCCAGCCTTCTCAAAACCCCACAGGATGTGCTGGCCGTTTTTGAAATCCCGCAAGCAGAAACCGACGCTTCCGTCATCGAACATTCGCTTTGCCTGGCTTTGGACGACGTGCAGGACCCGGGAAATCTGGGCACCATCATACGCATTGCAGACTGGTTCGGCATCGGCCATATATTCTGCTCACCCGGAACAGCAGACGTCTATAACCCAAAGACAGTGCAAGCCACCATGGGCGCACTGGCACGGGTCAAGCTCCACTACTGCGACCTGAAAGCACTGGCCGGCTCTCTGCCGGAAGGAACTCCGCTGTTCGGCACTTTTCTTGACGGAGAAAACATCTACGAAGCCCCATTGGACGGTCACGGACTGATCATCATGGGAAACGAAGGCAAGGGCATCAGCGCCGAAATTTCGCGACTGACAAACCGGCGGCTTCTTATTCCGAACTATCCGCAAGGGAACGCTACCAGCGAATCGCTCAATGTAGCCGTTGCCACAGCAATCGTATGTTCCGAATTCCGCCGCAGGATGTTATAAAACGGTCATCCGGGATACAGCCGGAAAGTCCATATCCACGACATTGAACGGAGAAAAATGATACGCATACAAGGAGTGGGAAGACCGGCACTCAGCCGAATCCCATTCCGACAAAAGACGTTTCCGGTAAGCATCGAAACTTTCGCCGGACAAAGGAGAAGTGCATTGAGGCGCCACTATAACAAAGCCGCCAATCCATTCTGTACGTTCCGTTTCACACGCCAGCGGCCGGACCGCACTCACAATGTGGGACACTTCGTCCACCTCCACCAAAGACAGGCCGCACACCTCGCTTCTGTCCCACACCCACAGACGATGAACAGCAAAACGTTTCATAAAGCCATCTGTCACCGCCGTGTCAAAGGTCTGAGAGCTTCTCTCTGCACAGAGTCGGCCACGAAACGCCGGCTCTTTTCCAGGACATTGGCCTGGTGTGTCCGAACCAGCCTGATGTCAGTCAGCAGCAGGTCGCCCCTTTCATCTTCCTTGCTGACATAATAGATGAAACCGCTCACATTTTTAAATTCAAAGGCTGAATCCGGGCGCAGATACAGACGCTGCACACCATTTCCGCTCACGACACGAGTCAGCCCCTGCACACTGTCGTTGTCGAAACTCACTTTCAGTCCCATCACAGCTTCTCCTCGCTGCCCGTTACGCGGGAAAAAAGAGAACTTCGCTTCAAGAGCAAGCATATCTTTCGGCTTGAACGAAGTGTCAGCCTTCAGGTCAAACAGCACCTTGTTGGTATAAGGAGATGACGTAAGCCAGTATAAAGGACGGTCTTGCCAGATGTCCACCGTATCTCCCGACATGGAAACCGCGATTTCACCGTTCTGGCGCGAAGTCATGAGCTTCATCTGCTCGCCGTCTTCTTCCAGCCTCTTCTTCAGATTGTCGTAGATGACAGAAAGTTCCTTGCCGTTGCGTGAGTACCAGACCATCGACGAGTCAAATTCAGCCTCAGTCACATGATGCTTTTCAAACACATAAGCAAAATAAGCGTTCTTCTTATAATTGTCAGTATAGGGCAATTCAGAGCTCATTGTCTTCGCTATCTGGTAATCATACAGCAGATCCTCCATTGCCGCAGGCTGAATGATGTCGCCGGGTATTTTATTTCCGCATCCCGCCAGACAAAAGGCCATTGCCCCTCCACAGAACATTCTGAAAAACCGTCCAACCATAGCACTCTTATTTTACCTGTTTCTTTTCCGGCGAACTTTTAGTCATATCATTCAGATAGCGGCTGTAGAAAAGCAGCAAGGCGATAATGCCGCAACTGATGGAAGCGTCGGCAAAGTTAAATATCGGACTGAAAAATATGAAATGCTCCCCTCCTACAAACGGCATCCAGTCGGGCCAATAGGTGTCAATGATGGGGAAATAAAACATGTCAACCACTTTTCCGTGCAGCCAGTCGGCATAGCCCTGCCCCACCGGAACCCACGACGCTATCTGCGTATGTGTGCTGGCACTGAAAACTTCGCCATAGAAAACACAGTCAATGATGTTTCCCACCGCGCCGGCAAGTATCAGCGAAAGACAAACGATGTAACCGTTCTTCACTTTCTCCGACTGTCTGACGATACGGGCCAGATACCATGTGATGAGAATGACAGCGACAATGCGGAAAAGAGTCAGAAAGATTTTGGCAAATATCTCAAGTCCGAAAGCCATTCCGTTGTTTTCCGTGAAGTAGATGTAAAACCAGTCGGTTATACGAATGTGCTCGTGCAAGAACATATTCGTTTTCACGGCAATCTTGATCAGCTGGTCTATAACCAGCACCGCCGCCACAATAAGAGCGGCCAATCGTCCTTGAGTCAGGAATTTCTTCATTTTCTATTTCTATCAGTCCAAGCAATAACGGAAATTGAGAATCGGAAATGGCTTTCATTGTCCGATACATTTCCGATTCCCAATCCTCCTGTTCAGTTTAACATTATTTCTTTCCGTTCTGTTTTGCCTCGATGCTCAAGGTGGCATGAGGAACAGCGCGAAGTCGTTCAGCAGGAATCAGCTTTCCCGTTTCGCGGCAAATGCCGTAGGTTTTGTTTTCGATACGCACCAGTGCCGCCTGCAGATTCTGTATAAACTTCAGCTGGCGCGCAGCCAAACGGGTTGTTTCTTCTTTCGACAACGTATTGGCACCTTCTTCCAGTACCTTATAAGTGGGGGAAGTATCGTCAGTGTCATTGCCGTCTGTATTCATAATACTGCTTTTCAGTTTCTCATAGTCGCGTTCAGCGAGCTGAAGTTTTTCCATGATAATGGCACGGAACTCCTCAAGTTCAGCGTCAGAATACCTCGTTTTTTCAGCCATAGTGTTCTAAGTTTTTAAGTTAATAATAGTATCCTTCCGGACTGCGCCGGAAGGATGGGTTCATATTACAGTTTGGTTACATTTACGCGCAAAGTGCAGTCGTCCAGTTCCAGTTCTGTGGCCTCAGACACCTCGTCCGCCAAAGTCAGCGAAGCAGCCAGCACTTGGTTGCAAATATAAGTATTATATTCATTTACCGCATCATCCGTCAGCGAATTTTTCGACAACACGACTTTTATCTTGTCGGTAATTTCAAAGCCGCTGCTCTTGCGGATATTCTGAATGCGGTTGACAAGCTCACGCGCGATACCTTCACGGCGCAGGCCTTCGGTCACGGTCACTTCCAGCGCGACGGTCAGCCGTCCTTCGTTGGCCACCAGCCAGCCGGGAATGTCTTCGCTGTAGATTTCCACATCCGAAACAGCCACCACGGCCTGAGTTCCGTCGATATCAAACGTATAGCTTCCGTTGCGTTCAAACTCGGCTATCGCTTCCTGCGACATGCCTGCCACTGCTGCGGCTACAGCCTTCATCTGCTTTCCGAACTTCGGGCCAAGCTTCTTGAAGTCGCACTTCACCTTCTTCACAAGCACTCCTTCCGCTCCGTCCACAAACTTCAGTTCCTTCACGTTCACTTCATTCAGGATCAGTTCCTTCACTGCTTCGATATGGCGTTTCTGCTCTTCATCCACCACCGGAACCATGATGCACTGCAGCGGCTGGCGCACCTTGATGTTTACCTTGCGGCGCAACGCCAGCACCATTGAAGTAACGTCCTGCGCCATCTGCATGCGCGCTTCAAGCTCACGGTCGATCAAGCTTTCGTCGGCAACCGGGAACTTGGCCAGATGAACAGACACAACATTGTCGCGTCCGGTTACACCGACCAGATCCATATACAGGCGGTCGGCATAGAACGGAGCGATAGGAGCCATCAGCTTGGCAACCGTTTCAAGACAGACATACAGCGTCTGGTAAGCAGACAGCTTGTCGGCCGACATGGCGCTGCCCCAGAAACGCTTGCGGTTCAGGCGCACGTACCAGTTGCTCAGATTGTCGTTCACGAAATCCGTAATCAGACGGCCGGCTTTGGTAGGCTCGTAATCGTTCAGGCAGTCGTCGACCTGCTTGATGAGCGAATTCAGCAGCGACAAGATCCAGCGGTCGATTTCCGGGCGTTCAGCCACGGGCACGTCTTTTTCTGCATATGTAAATCCGTCGACATTGGCATAGAGCGCAAAGAACGAATACGTATTATATAATGTACCGAAGAACTTGCGGCGCACTTCATCCACTCCGTCGGCGTCAAACTTCAGGTTGTCCCACGGAGCCGAGTTGGTAATCATATACCAGCGCAGAGGGTCGGAACCGAACTTCTCGATGGTACTGAACGGATCGACCGCATTGCCCAGACGCTTTGACATTTTGTTGCCGTTCTTGTCGAGCACCAGTCCGTTGGATACCACATTCTTGAACGCCACGCTGTCGAATACCATCGAAGCGATCGCATGCAGCGTAAAGAACCATCCGCGCGTCTGGTCCACGCCTTCCGCAATGAAGTCGGCAGGATAATAGCTGCGCGAGTCAACCAGCTCCTTATTCTCGAACGGATAGTGAAGCTGCGCATACGGCATGGAGCCCGAATCAAACCACACGTCAATCAGGTCAGCCTCGCGCTTCATCGGCTTGCCGCTCGCCGAAACAAGAATGATTTCATCCACATACGGACGATGCAGGTCAATCCTGTCATAGTTTTCCTTGGCATAATCTCCGGGGACAAATCCAAGCTTCTTGTAAGGGTTCTCCTTCATGAAACCTGCCGCCACCGACTTTTCTATTTCATTATACAGTTCCTCGACCGAACCGATACATATTTCCTCGCCATCCTCGCTGCGCCAGACGGGAAGAGGAGTTCCCCAGTAGCGCGAACGGCTCAGGTTCCAGTCGTTCAGGTTTTCAAGCCACTTTCCGAAGCGTCCTGTTCCGGTAGATTCCGGCTTCCAGTTGATGGTTTTGTTCAGTTCGATCATCCGCTCCTTGCAGGCAGTCGAACGGATAAACCAGCTGTCGAGCGGATAGTAGAGCACCGGCTTGTCCGTGCGCCAGCAATGCGGATAATTGTGCACATGCTTCTCTATCTTGAACGCCTGGCTGTCCTGCTTCATCTGCATACAGATAAAGAAGTCGAGTGACTCTGCTGCCTGAGCCGCCTTCTCGTCATATTTCCCGTCAACCGTAAATTGGGGGTCATACGCATTCTTCACCCAGCGGCCCTGATATTCCTTATATTTGTCAACATTCACACATTCGTCCACAAACTTCCCGTCAAGTTCGTCCAGCAAATAGAACTTGCCGGTCAGATCGACCATCGGACGGGTTTCGCCCTTCTTGTTGATCATGAACAGCGAAGGGATGCCTGCCGCCTTCGCAACGAAAGCGTCGTCCGCACCGAATGTCGGAGCGATGTGAACGATACCCGTACCGTCTTCGGTTGTGACGTAATCGCCGGGGATCACGCGGAACGCTTTTGAGGCTGCGTCGTGCCAGTTGCCGTTTTCGTCAAGCTCCACCGGCTTCACCCACGGAAGCAGCTGTTCGTATTCCATTCCAACCAGATCCGGCCCCTTGTATTCGCCTACCACCTTAAACGGAATCAGCTTGTCGCCCGGCTTGTAGTCCTCGAGAGCCATGCCTTCGGCCTTCTTGTTGAAATGCGTATAGAGCAGATCCTTGGCCAGCACCACGGTCATCTTTTCGCCGGTATAGCCGTTGTAGGTCTGCACGGCCACGTAGTCGATTTTCGGACCTACGCACAGAGCCGTATTCGAAGGCAATGTCCACGGCGTGGTTGTCCACGCGATAAAGTAAGGCGTCCCCCACTCCGCCATTTCCGGCTTCGGGTTCTTCATTCTGAACTGAGCCACCACGGTCAGGTCCTTCACGTCGCGGTAACAGCCCGGCTGGTTCAGTTCGTGCGAGCTGAGCCCCGTTCCCGCTGCCGGCGAATAAGGCTGGATGGTATATCCTTTATACAGCAGCCCTTTCTTGTAAAGCTGCTGCAACAGCCACCAGAGGGTTTCGATGTAGCGGTTGTCATACGTGATGTACGGATTGTCGAGATCCACCCAGTAGCCCATCTTATGAGTCAGGTCGGTCCATTCCTTCGTAAACTTCATCACATCCGTACGGCAATGCCTGTTATAGTCGGCCACAGAAATCGTCTTGCCGATGTCCTCTTTCGTAATGCCGAGCGCCTTTTCAACGCCCAGTTCCACCGGAAGCCCGTGCGTATCCCATCCTGCCTTGCGCTTCACCTGAAACCCTTTCATGGTCTTGTAGCGGCAGAACGTATCCTTGATCGTGCGCGCCATCACGTGATGGATGCCCGGCATACCGTTTGCCGAAGGAGGCCCTTCATAAAACACGAACGAAGGACACCCTTCGCGTTCCGTCATACTTTTCGAGAACACATCGTTTTCATCCCATTTCTTCAGCACTTCCTTGTTCACGTCCGAAAGGCTGAGCTGGGAATATTCAGTAAATTTCTTGCTCATATAATCAGTTTTATTCGTATCCAAAACAATATCAGGATATATCTTTCCCAATTTAGGCTGCAAATTTATATGAAAAAAAAGTTATATGAAAGAGATTGTAAATGAAATCTTCCGTTTTTGCGGACAAAGGAAAGCCGCCGGACGCAAACGGAAAAACGGCGGAAGAACGTCCGCCGTCACACCCGCCCCGGCCCGCTCCTTCGGCAGACTCCACCCCCGAAAAAGATGACGGCTTATCTTGATGAAGATAACGGCTCATTTTAAGTGAAAGACCGCGGTCTTTTAATCAAGATGACGGGTCATTTTTTACGGTCTGATTGTTCCCTGAAAACCAGGAAGTTTGTATCTTTGACTCCGCCAACATAAAAAAGAGAATCATGAACAGCCTTTTTCCTGAATTATTCGATGAAACCGCAGGCACGGAAAGCGGCACACCGCCCGAACTTCATACCGGATACGACCTGTCAGACCTGTTCGAGCGTCTGTCCCAGTCCGACTTCAGAAGCAGGTTCATGCTGAAGCCGGCAGACAAAGAGTACATCAGCAGAAAGGGAATGGACACCATCCGCCGCCATGCCGAGGACTTTGTAAGAAAACGGCTCGCCCCGGCCTTCATACCGAACGACGGAAAGCAGACGCCGATGCGAGGGCATCCCGTATTCATCGCCCAACACGCCACGGGGTGCTGCTGCAGAGGCTGCTTCGCCAAATGGCATCACATTCCGGCGGGCAGAGAACTCACCCCCGACGAACAGCGGTATGCAGTGGAAGTGCTCATGGAATGGATACGCAGGCAGCTCGACGGAAAAGCCGGCAGGCGGAAATGAAGGTACCGCTTCCGCTCTGCCGGCTCTTTTCCCGGCCGGCCTGCTTACTTTCTTGTTTCTATCACGCAGTTGGCCGGAGCCTTGATATTCTCGTCGAGCGTGACCGAACCGATAGAGTCTGCCACAATGCGCCCCGAAGTCGGGTTTTTAATGTTTGTAATAGCACCGCGGATATCAGCGTTCAGCGTCGAATATTCGAAAGCGCGGTCGCATGCAGGGTCGAAGGTACAGTTCTCCAGAATCAGATCGTGCGCATAGCACAAAGGCTGCTCGCCCGAGATATGGCAGTTCACCAGCCGGAGATTCCTTGAATGCCAGCCCAGGTACTCGCCGTCGAGTTCCGAATCATAGATGGTTACGTTTTCCACTTCCCAGAACGCGTCCTTCGTGGTGATCTTTGCGTTATGAATTTCCACATTCTTCACATACTGGAAAACATACTTGCTGTCGCTTTCCAGGCCGTCTACATAAATGTCGCTGCTGAACATAAACGGATAAGTGCCGTCATGAAGCTTCAGATTTTTCACGCGGATACGGCTGCAACGCCAAAACACTTCGTCGGCATCATTCATCACGACATTCTCTATGTTGATGTCGTTCATCTCGCGAAACATTTTGGGTGCGTCAACCACCGTATCCTTCATAGTCAAATGGTCGGAATACCACAAAGCCGAACGTCCTCCTACGGCAAAATAGCAATTGTCGATAGTAAATCCGTATACATGCCAAAACGGATAGTTCCCTTCAAAACGGCAGTTGGTTGCCACGATATTGCTGCATTCCTTGATGGCCGATTCACCGGCAAGTATGGTTACATTATCCAGATGCAGATTGTGCGAAGCGAACAGCGGGCGTTCGCCTCCGAATTCTTTGTCTTTAATGAGTTGCATAGTCATTCCCTATTGATAATTAAAAAAAGAGATAATACGTCTATTTTTATCTACGTGACAAAATTACAACGTTTCTTCCAATTCAAATGTAAACAAATTACAGAAGATGTTACCTCGATTACGGAACGGCCGCACAACATCTCTCTGCTCTTGCACAGCCGGAATATTTTGAGTAACTTGCGGAAGTTTTCACAAGCAAAACCATTCTCACCATGATTAAAGAAAAAGTTTCACTGAGCCAGACCGTCAGACTCATCACCTGGATTGTCATCCCGATCATCGTCATTTTCGGCCTGCTGATTCCCATCCGCGATTTCATGCACGCCACGAATCCTACCGCACAGGCGCTCTGCGGCTTCGTCATCCTCATCGTGCTCCTGTCGCTGTGCTCCATCATGCTGTATGCGCCGAAAGAAATCACGCTCGACGACTCGGCCCTCACACTTGCAAGAGGAAAAGGGAAGCTGCGCATCAAGCTGGCAGACATCGAGGAAGTGCAGAGATACGACCCGCGCAGCACGGGCAATATCCGCATATTCGGCATCGGCGGGATATACGGCTATGTGGGACGCTATTACAACCGCGACATCGGCTACTACACATCGTATGTAGGCGACTACTCCCAGGCCTTTTTCATCCGCACCGGAAAAGGAAAGAAATACCTCCTGAGCTGCAACAATGCAGACCGTGTTGCAGAAGAGATAAAAAGGAGGCTGGCAAAGCGATGAACGTCCGCCGGCATCCTGCGCCAACGAATGCGGACACAAACAAGAAAGGAGGCGCACCGGCCTCCTTTCTTATGTACACCCTCAGGGATTCGAACCCTGGACCCACTGATTAAGAGTCAGTTGCTCTACCAACTGAGCTAAGAGTGCATTGAGAGGTTCCTGGCGGATTCGAACCGCCGTGCACGGTTTTGCAGACCGCTGACTAAGCCACTCATCCAAGGAACCGGACTATGTTTCACTTCGCCATTTGAGAGAGGTTCCTGGCGGATTCGAACCGCCGTGCACGGTTTTGCAGACCGCTGACTAAGCCACTCATCCAAGGAACCGGATATTCTCGCATATCGTTTTTCTCAAACGCGTTGCAAAGGTACAACTATTTTTTAATTCCGCAATACTTCATGAAAGTTTTTCGTTCATTTCTCCGCTTTTCAGCATCATTCTTACGGAAACAGGCCCTCTCATACCGCATTTTCCGATGCGCGATGCAGCCCGAAACGTTCTTATCCGATGATATGGGGAACAAACTCCGAAAGATTGCCGGTTATTTCCGTACGGTTCTCGCGAATCCCGATTCCGGCAGGCTCTCCGCCCACAACCCACGATCCGATGACCGGATAACGGCCGGAATAAGCCGTCGGCTCCACATACTCCTGATAAACATACGCTCCCTTATTGTAGTCGCCTTCCGTTTCGGCCAGACGTACCCGCTCTTCCCAATTTCTGATTTCAAGCACACTCACATTATGCCCTTCGCGCGAATACACGGGCTTCTTGCAGAACAGACCGCTTTCAGGACGCGAAAGATAGCAAGGAAGGACGTAAGGCGAATCCGGAAACAAATCGGAAAGCACTTTCAGTATGGCTTTGTTCGACATCAGCAGCTTCCATACCGGCTCCACCCACTGCACATCGGCCAGGCAGCCGTCGGCACTCTCATCAACCATCCACTCCCACGGATAGAGCTTGAAGCAGCGTTTCACCCGCTCGCCGCTCGGATCATAGAAACACCCGTCGCGCAAGTCAAGCGAATTCATGTCAAGCACCCGTGTAGAGAATCCGGCTTCCATGGCCGTGCTCGCCAGATATTGCAGCGTGCCTGTATCTTCATGGTCATCCAGCGCGCCTGCAAAATGAATCTCGCTTCCCGCAGGAAACATGTCTTTCCACGACTGCACCAGGCCCTCGTGTATGCCATTGTACTGATCGCTTGCAGGAAACAAATCTTCCTTCCATTGCCACTGGATAACGGATGCTTCAAGCAAGGATGTCGGCGTGTCGGCATTGAATTCAAGGATCCGGGGAACGCCCGACTTGTCGACAAGGAAGTCAAACCGGCCGTACAGGCTCAGCTCGTCTTCATCCCACGAACGGCGGATCCGCTCACAGATTTCCGGCGGGAGCTGCAAGATGCGCTCCATAAACTCAGGCTGGTCGTTCAAGATATACTCCACCGCATCGCAATACATACGATAGGCTTCCGCCGTAGCCGTTTCCAGCATCTCCACTTCGTTTGAGGACAGGCGATAACAGGCTTCCTCGCGCCAATAGTCACCATGAAAGTCAAAGCCCAGCGCTTCGATCTTTTCCCGGTATCCCGGTCGGGGTGCTACAAAAACACGTTCCATTCACTCCCTCCCCTTATGCATGAATACCCGAAGAACGGCGGCTCGTTCCAAACACACGTCCGCTCGACTTTGACTTGGCCGATGACGAAGGGGCCACCTTGACATTCGAAGGAGGGTTCACTCTCGTACCGCTGGCATCAGTCCACGATCCGGACTGGGGATAATAATAATGTGTGCTCGTCAGTCCGTTCATCGCCGAAGGCATCAGCGCCCAGCGCATAAGCATTGCATTATAAATCCAGCTGTTGCCCTGCGAATCACGGTATTCTTCCTTATCCTCCGGATTCTCAGGAAGTTCGGTCTTCTGCGTGCAGCCTGCCAGTGCCATGAGGCACATCGCCGCTATCAAAAAATGTCGCTTGTCCATATACTTTGTTCTTTGCCGCCAAATATAGCACAAAAAAGCGAAAGAAGACACACACCGGCAACCATAACATCATAAATTTCCGTATTTTTGCAATAACGAACAGTAACTAACTCTAAACCACAGAAGACTATGACAGAAAACAGCACATCTAATTTGTCGAAGGTCTTTTTCACAAGCTTCCGCTGCAAACCGGACGAAGGCCCGGCCGACAAGCTGAAAAGACTGATAAAGGCAGCAGGATTCGACCGGATAGACATGGACGGAAAATTCGCTGCCATCAAGATGCACTTCGGCGAGCTGGGCAATTTGAGCTTTCTCCGGCCCAACTACGCACGCGCCGTTGTAGACATGGTGAAACAACAAGGCGGCAAACCGTTCCTCACCGACTGCAACACCCTTTATCCGGGAAGCCGGAAAAACGCCATCGAGCACTTGTATTGCGCATGGGAGAACGGATTCACTCCGCTTGCTGCAGGATGCCCTGTGATTATCGGCGACGGACTGAAAGGAACAGACGACATCGCAGTTCCCGTAGCCGGCGGAGAATATGTGAAAGAAGCCAAGATCGGCCGTGCCATTATGGATGCAGACATCTTCATTTCGCTGACGCACTTCAAAGGACACGAAATGACCGGATTCGGCGGAGCAATAAAGAATATAGGAATGGGATGCGGATCAAGAGCCGGGAAAAAAGACCAGCACTGCAACGGCAAACCCATCATAAACGACGAACTTTGCCGGGGATGCAAGAGATGTATGCGCGAATGTGCAAACAACGGACTTGTTTTCGATGAAGAGAGAAAGAAAATGTCCGTGAATGCAGAGAACTGTGTAGGATGCGGACGATGCATCGGCGCCTGCAATTTCGATGCCATCGACTTTGCGCAAAACGCCGCCATCAAGGAACTGAACTGCCGGATGGCCGAATACACCAAAGCCGTGGTCGACGGCCGGCCGAATTTCCACATATCACTGGTATGCGATGTTTCACCGACATGCGACTGTCACTCGGGAAACGACACGCCTATCATACCGGACGTAGGTATGTTCGCCTCATTCGACCCGCTGGCTCTTGACCAGGCATGCGTGGATGCCTGCCTCAAACAGACACCCCTGCCCGGAAGCCAGCTCACGGATGAAATGGCGGCTCCGCATTTCCATGACCGGCACGACCATTTCTGCAACACCAATCCGAACACCGAATACCAGACCTGCCTGGCTCATGCAGAAAAAATCGGACTCGGAAACAGGAAATACGAGCTGATAAACGTAAAATAAAACAGCAAAGGCGCAGAGCATCGCCGGCATCATCAAACGCCGCTTATGCTCTGCGCCTTTTATCTTCGTTCGAAGCAGTCCGGCAATGTCAGTCCTCCGTTGCCGCTTTTTTCATTTTAAGCTCATAAAGGTCGCTGCGGCGGTCGCGCAAATTACGCACGCTTCCGTAGGTATGCAGCTCGCTCAGCAAATCAAGGTCAACATCCGACACAAGAATCATTTCCGTGTTCGGAGTCGCTTCGGCACGCTTTCCGTCGGTAGGGAAAGCAAAGTCACACGGTGTAAACACACCCGACTGGGCATATTGGATGTCCATGTTGTGCACGCGCGGCAAATTGCCCACGCTGCCGGCAATCACGACAAAGCATTCGTTCTCGATGGCGCGGGCCTGAGCGCAGACACGCACACGCGAATATCCGTTCTGTGTATCGGTAAGGAAAGGAACAAACAGAATCTGCATGCCCTGGTCGGCCATCAGACGAGAAAGTTCGGGGAACTCCACATCATAACAGATAAGCACGCCAATCTTCGCGCAGTCCGTATCAAAAGTCTGCACACGCTTGCCTCCGCTCAGGCCCCAGCTCTTCACTTCGTCGGGAGTGACGTGAATCTTCTCGTACATCTCGTATGTTCCGTCGCGGCGGCAAAGGAAACCAACATTATAAAGCCCGTTATCCTCCTTCACATACGGCATGCTTCCGGTAATGATATTGATATTGTGCTTGATGGCCAGCGTGACAAAACGGTCGCGCACTTCCTCCGTGTACTGAGCCAGTCCGCGTATAGACTGCGCTTCGCCCAGGTTGTTGAACTTGGCCATCAGCGGAGCGTTGAAATATTCGGGGAAAAGCACGAAATCGCTCTTATAGCCCGAAACCGCATCAATGAAGAATTCAACCTGCTCGAACACATCGTCAAGCGTCTGGTATGAACGCATCTGCCATTGAACCAGTCCGACACGCACCGTCGTCTTCTTGTCCACATACGAATCAGTGGGAGGCTGATAATAGATGTTGTCCCACTGAAGCAGCGTGGCGCAATGCTTTGACTCTTCATCATTAGGCAAATAGTTGCGCATCACCCGGCGGACATGAAAATCGTTTGAAAGCTGGAAAGTCAGCACCGGATCATAAATCTCGCGCGAGCGTACTTTCTCGATGTATTCTTTCGGACGCATCTTGTCGGCATACTTGTAATAATTGGGGATACGCCCGCCGAACATGATTGCCTTCAGATTCAGCGTTTCGCACAACTCCTTGCGATATTCATACATACGGCGGGCCAGACGCAGGCCGCGGTACTCGGGATGAATGAACACTTCGATGCCGTAAAGGATATTCCCCTTCGGGTTATGCGTGTTGAAGGTTTCGTTTCCTGTCACTTTCGCATAGGTATGATCGCCTTTCACCATGTCGTAGTCGACGATGATAGACAGCGCACAGCCAACGATCTTACCGTCGACAACGGTCACAATCTGCCCTTCCGGAAAGATATCGATCAGTTTCTGGATCTGTTCACGTGTCCAGAACACGTCTTTGTCCGCATAGACACGGGTGAACGACTGGGCCAGCTGGGCATAGTCGTCCATCTGAAGGTTGCGGACCTCTACTTTGTTGATTTTCGTAATTTTATTTTCCATTTGTATATCTGACAATTACTTCATTCCCCTTGCCTTGAAAATACGTTCCTTTGCCTCGTTGATAGCCTGCATCTTCTCTTCGGCAGCCTTACGGATGTCGTCCCCCAAGGCAGCCACCTTGTCCGGATGATGCTTCAGCACCAGCTTGCGGTAGGCGGAACGCACTTCATCGTCAGTTGCCGAAGGGGATACCTCCAGCACTTTATAGGCTTCGTCAAGCGAGTTTCCGCCCAGGCTGAGCATCGAGTCCACATCCTGCATATTGAGCCTCATATACATGGCCACTTCCTTCAGGGCATCTACTTCCTGCACGCATACATTGCCGTCCGCCTGAGCGACTTTAACCAGAAAGTCAAGCAGTTGCAGTCTTTGTTCGTAAGTAAGATTAGCCGCGATCTGCGCTCCACAGTCACGGATGGTATTTTTAAAAGCCAACGGGTCTGTACGCTCCATCTGCTTGCGCTGCTCGAACAGATTCAGCAGGATGCGCTCCCCTTCGTCAACGGCAGCTTCTCCGAAATTCATGCGGAGGAACTGGCGCACATATTCCATTTCGCTGTGCATGATACGTCCGTCCGCACGGATAATGTATGAAGACATGACAAGCATGGAAAACAGAAAACTGTTCCGCTGCCCCATGTATACATTATCCTGTGAATAACCGTCCTGCGCAGCCTGCGCATCTCCGGCCTTGTCAAACAAGGAGCCGATGGCAAATCCGGCCAAAGCCCCAAGCGGTCCCATCGTCATGAATCCCATGATACCGCCAATCCATTTTCCGTATTTCATAACCTGTTTATTTAGATATCCGTTTCATTCCACTCCAAACAGCGTGCATACCTGAGCCTGGCTCACCTTGACCAAATCGGCCGGAGCCAGCTTCACCTGCAGCCCGCGCATGCCTGCACTTACATATATATAAGGATAGTCGTTGCACGTATGATGAATATAAGTAGGGAAATGTTTCTTCATGCCGATGGGAGAACAGCCTCCGCGAATGTATCCCGTAAGCGGCAGCAGCTCTTTCACCGGAATCAGATCACATTTCTTATTGCCGGACACTTTGGCCGCCAGCTTCAAATCAATTTCATGCTCTCCGGGAATTACACAAACGAAATAGCCAGACTTGTCGCCATGAAGCACCAACGTCTTGAACACCTGTTCGATGTTTTCCCCCAGCGTGGCTGCCACGTGGATGCAGCTCAAATCATTTTCGTCCACTTCATACGGCACCAGCTCATACTTTATTTTGTCCCTGTCCAGCAACCGGGCAGCATTTGTCTTTGCAATCTTTTCTTTTGACATCGTTCTTCTGTTTTTTATTTCTTTGACCATTCGAGCTCTTCCTTCAGGAACTGGGAAGTATATCCCTTCCCCGATGCGGCCACTTCTTCCGGAGTGCCGCAAACAAGCAGCTGTCCTCCGCCTTTTCCGCCTTCCGGACCCATATCGATAACATAGTCTGCCATTTTGATGACATCCAGGTTATGCTCTATGACAATCACCGTATTGCCCTTGTCGACCAGACGGTCAAGCACGCTCATCAGCACACGGATATCCTCGAAGTGCAGTCCGGTTGTAGGTTCGTCAAGAATATACACCGTTTTTCCCGTATCACGCTTTGAAAGCTCTGTGGCCAGTTTCACGCGCTGGCTCTCCCCTCCCGACAATGTAGTGGAAGGCTGCCCCAGCCTGATGTAGCCCAGCCCGACTTCCTGAAGCACCTTTATCTTATTGAGTATCTGAGGAACGTTTTCGAAGAACTCAACGGCGCGGTTGATGGTCATGTCAAGCACATCGGCGATTGACTTTCCTTTGTAACGCACTTCCAGCGTTTCGCGGTTATAGCGCTTGCCATGGCATACTTCACAAGGCACAAACACGTCGGGAAGAAAGTTCATCTCAATCGTCTTGTACCCGTTTCCGCCACAAGCCTCACACCGGCCTCCCGACACATTGAAAGAAAAACGTCCCGCCTTATAACCGCGGATTTTAGCTTCGGGCAGACCGACAAACAAGTTGCGGATGTCAGAAAACACACCGGTATAAGTGGCCGGATTCGAACGGGGGGTACGCCCCAGCGGCGACTGGTCGACATTAACCACCTTGTCAACATATTCCAGCCCCTCGACGGCATCATACGGCAAGGGATCCTGCAACGAGCGATAAAAATGCTGCGACAAAATGGGCTGCAACGTATCGTTGACCAGCGTAGACTTTCCGCTGCCCGACACCCCGGTCACGCAGACCAGCTTTCCCAGAGGAAACTCCACGTCCACACCTTTCAGGTTATTGCCTTTCGCCCCTCTCAGCCAAACGGACTTGCCGTTGCCTTTCCGCCGCTGGGCGGGAACCTCAATCTTCATCTTCCCGTTCAAGTATTGCGAAGTCAGCGTGTCCTTCTCCAGCATCTCCCGGGGCGTTCCGGCAAACACCACTTCACCTCCCAGACGTCCGGCTTTCGGGCCCATGTCCACCACATAGTCGGCCGCCAGCATCATGTCCTTGTCATGCTCTACGACAATAACCGTATTTCCCAAGTCGCGAAGCTCCTTCAGCGAATTGATAAGACGGATATTGTCGCGCTGGTGCAGACCGATGCTCGGTTCGTCGAGGATATACAGCACATTCACGAGCTGCGATCCGATCTGCGTGGCAAGGCGGATGCGCTGGCTCTCTCCTCCCGAAAGGCTGACGGAAGAGCGGTTGAGCGACAGGTAGTCCAGCCCCACGTCAAGCAAGAATTTCAAGCGCGTGCGTATCTCCTTCAGAATCTCGGAAGCGATGATCCGCTGCTTGTTGTCGAGAAATTCTCCGACATGGCAAACCCATTCATAAAGGTCGCTGACATCCATCGAAGCCAGCTCATAAATATTCTTGTCATGGATGCGGAAATGAAGCGCTTCCTTATTCAGACGCGCCCCGCGGCATTCCGGACATACAGCCGTCTTGGCAAACTGGTCGGCCCATTTCTGCGCGGTAGCCGAAGCATCCTTGTCCTGCATCATCTGGATATACTTCACGATTCCTTCGTAAAGGACAAAATAGTCGGAAGTGGTATGGACAAGCGAACTTTTGATTTTCAGACGCTCATCACAGCCATACAGTATTTCATTGACGACATCCTCAGGCAACTCGCTCACAGGAGTCTTCAGCGTAGCCTCATAACGCTCCAGCAGAGCCTCGATCTGCCAGAAAATCATCGTATTCTTGTACTTTCCCAAAGGCGCGACGGCTCCTTCGTACACCGAAAGCGAACGGTCGGGTATCACCTTGTCCACATCAATCAGATTCACATAGCCCAGCCCCTTGCAGCGCGGGCACGCACCTTGAGGCGAATTGAACGAAAAGTTATGCGGAGCAGGCTCGCGATACGAAAGCCCCGTCACCGGACACATCAGGCGTTTGCTGTAGTGCCGCACACTTTCGGTCTGCGCATCCAAAATCATCAGCAGTCCGTCCCCCTGCTGCATGGCAGTTGCCACGCTCTGCTTCAGGCGCGTTTCATCCTGTCCGTTCACCGCCATCTTGTCTATCACCACTTCGATGTCATGGTTCTTGTAGCGGTCGAGCTTCATCCCGTGAACGATTTCTTTCACCTCTCCGTCCACACGCACATAAAGATACCCTTTCTTCCGCACCTGCTCGAAAAGCTCCTTATAGTGTCCCTTGCGCGTACGGACCAGCGGAGCCAGAATGAAGATTTTCCGTCCCTTATAGTCGCGGTGTATCAGATCAAGAATCTGCTCTTCGGTATATTTCACCATTTTTTCGCCCGACAGGTATGAATAAGCCGTTCCGGCACGGGCAAACAACAGACGCAGATAGTCATAGATTTCGGTGGTTGTTCCTACGGTAGAGCGGGGGTTCTTGTTTGTTGTTTTCTGGTCGATGGAAATCACCGGACTCAGCCCGGTAATCTTGTCCACATCCGGACGTTCCATACCTCCCAGAAAATTCCGCGCATAAGCAGAAAACGTTTCGATATAGCGCCGCTGCCCTTCCGCGAAAATCGTATCGAAAGCCAGCGACGACTTGCCGCTTCCGCTCAATCCCGTAATAACCGTCAGGCTGTTACGGGGTATGGCCACATCAATGTTCTTCAGATTATGTACGCGTGCCCCTTGCACGTCTATCGTTTCCGTTCCTTCAATCATATCCTCAGTCTGTCTTTTATATCCGTGCAAAGATAGAGATATTTCAGAGCACCCGTATCAAAAAGTCCGGTGTTTTTTTATCGTTCCGCATTTGCTTTTGTCCGTTTTCTTCTCCTCTCCGGAATTTTCCGCCAAATGCCAGCACATATTTTACAGTCCAGCGCGTGAACCGTACGGTCCAAGTGCTGGACTATACGGACCATATGGCTGAACCGTACGGTTCACCTGCTGGACCATAGAAACCGGGCCGTATGCGGCACAAGTCCGCTGCCATCTCCCCCGATTGATTTTATCGTTTTTTTAATGCTATTTCCCCGGATATATCAGGTTTTCTTGTCAAGATAAAGAACTTTTTTGTACTTTTGCCCCATGACAAACCATTACAACTGAAAATGAAGTTTATACATATACTGTGCCTTTCGCTTTCTCTCACAGCAGGAAGTATCGGCGGAACGATAAAAGCCCAAACCGGAAACGGATATTTCCTGCACACCGTGGCCAAAGGACAAAGTCTTTACTCGATTGCCAACACGTATCACATCAGCGTGGACGATATCGTGCGCCTGAATCCCGGGAGCGACAAACAAATCCGCGCAGGGGAAACACTGAAGATTCCGCAGTCGGGAAACGGCTCAAATGCCGGAAAAGTGGTATTCCATACCATCCAGTCGGGAGAAACTCTCTACCAGCTTACCGTAAAATACAACGTGACGGCGCAAGCCATCTGCGAAGCAAATCCCGGACTGAGCGCAAGCAACTTCCGGACAGGACAGGTTGTATGCATTCCGGCACAAGAAAGCGCATCGGTCCCGACGGCGAAGGAAACCGCCCCTCAGCGGAAAGCGGAAGAGCAGGAATGGAAAGAGATGCACAAGGTGGAACGCAAGGAAACCATCTTCAGCATCTGCCAGAAATACGGAATCACCCAGGACGCGCTGATCGCTCTCAATCCCGACCTCAAAAACGGGAAACTGAGGAGAGGCACATTCCTGTTCATCCCCTACCCCGAATCGGAAAAGAATAAGAACGGAAACCTGCAGGCGGCGGGACCGGAACCCACCAACGAGGAACTTTTCAGAGAAAGCCAGCCGGTCGCCCAAAAGATGAATGTGGTTAAAGCGGCTGTCCTGCTTCCGTTCACCGTCAAAGAGAACGGGACAGACAAAAGCAATCCCCGAATGACCGAGTATTACGAAGGGCTGCTGCTTGCCGTAGACAGCCTGAAACGCCAGGGAATATCTTTCGACCTGTACACCTACAACACGCAGGGAAGCAAGCAGGTGATGACTTCCATACTAAACAAGCCGGTGATGAAGACAATGGAC
Source organism: Bacteroides sp. ET225 (assembly GCF_024733745.1). Lineage (NCBI taxonomy): Bacteria > Pseudomonadati > Bacteroidota > Bacteroidia > Bacteroidales > Bacteroidaceae > Bacteroides > Bacteroides sp. ET225. Next base: position 33,249 of record NZ_JANRHN010000026.1, read on the forward strand.
ATCATCTTCGGTCCCGTAGCCCCCGAAAACATCCCTGTCGCCACCGAGTTTGCAAAGAAGAACGACATCCGGCTGGTCATCCCGTTCGAGCCCAAAGTAGACCAGGTGTTCAGCACACCGCAGATATACCAGGTCAACACGCCCCAGTCATACCTGTATTCGGAAGTATACGAACATTTCATACGCCAGTTCAGCCGGTGCAACGTGATTTTCCTTGATCCGGCAAACGGCGACAAGGAAAAGGCCGACTTCATCACCGGGCTGAAAAACGAACTTCGGAACAGTCAGGTGACATTCAAGCAAATCCAGCTCGGCAGCGCAATCGATCCCGACAAGGTTATCGGGGCAATGGACACAACCCGGACAAACATCTTTATCCCTACGTCGGGACGCAGCTCGGCTCTCACCCGCCTGCTTCCCCATCTTACGCTTGTCCGCCGCGAACATCCCGGCTTTGACATGCACTTGTTCGGCTATCCCGAATGGCAGACATACACGCAGGAGCATCTGGCATCATTCTACGAGCTGGACACATACTTCTATTCTTCTTTCTACACCAACAACCTCTTCCCCGAAGCTGTACGCTTCACCCAAAGCTACCGCAGGTGGTACAGCAAAGACATGGCCAACAGCTATCCAAAATTCGGAATGCTGGGATTTGACACCGGCTATTTCTTTCTGAAGGGACTGGCGCAGGAAGGGGACGGACTGGAGAATAACCTGAGCAAAGTAAAGGTTGTCCCCATACAGACCGGGTTCAAGTTTGAACGTGTAAACAACTGGGGAGGGTTCATCAACCGGAAAGTCTTTTTCGTACACATCACCAAAGATTTCGAACTGATTAAACTGGATTTTGAATGACTGCAATGAAAAGACATATACTCCTGCTCTTTCTCACAGCAATAGGGTGTGCTTGGATTCTGCCGGCGAAAGCCCAGCTGCAAGACGAACGACACAACTTTTCTATCGGAATCAATGGAGGCGTCAACGTAAGCTCGGTCAGTTTCCAGCCAAGCATCAAGCAGAGCAAGCTCATCGGCCCGGAATTCGGCGTTACCGCACGCTACATCTCTGAAAAATACTTCAAGATGATCTGCGGCATACAGGCCGAAGTGAACTTTTCGCAAAGAGGATGGAAGGAGGTGATTGAAGACGGGACGGGAGATACCTACCACCGCAACATGAACTACGTGGAGATTCCCCTGCTCGCTCACCTGGCCTTCGGAAAAGACAAGGGAAACGGCGTGCGCTTTGTCCTGAATCTGGGTCCGCAGATAGGGTTTCTCATCAGCGAAAAAGAAATCAAAAGCGCTTCGTGGAATCCATCTAACCGACCGCAAGGAACAAACGAACAGTATGACAAGCCGGCCGACAAGAAGTTCGACTATGGAATTATCGGAGGCGGAGGTCTTGAAGTGCGCACGGGAATCGGTCACTTCATCCTTGAAGCACGCTATTACTATGGCCTGAGCGACTTCTACAACAACTCTAAAAAAGATTATTTCGGACGTTCGGGACATTCTTACATCGGCGGAAGACTTACGTACCTTTTCGATCTGAAAAAATAAACGCAAGCGGATTTCCCTCTCCCGCACAAGAAGAGAGGATTTGTCAATTCATATTTATTCTACAGCAAAACAAGTTTTCATTATGATTAAACTGATATCTTGGAATGTAAACGGACTTCGCGCCTGCTGCGACAAAGGATTCCGTGAAGCGTTCAAACAGCTCGACGCTGACTTTTTCTGCCTGCAGGAAACCAAAATGCAGGCAGGACAACTGGATCTGGAATTTGAAGGATATGCCTCATACTGGAACTATGCCGAGAAAAAGGGATATTCGGGCACTGCAATTTTCACCCGGAAAAGCCCGTTAAGCGTAACTTATGGACTGGGCATCGACGAACATGACCGCGAAGGGCGTGTCATCACACTTGAAATGGAAGACTTTTTCCTTGTCACCGTATATACTCCCAACTCGCAGGACGGACTGAAACGCCTGGACTACCGCATGACCTGGGAAGATGAGTTCAGGGCTTATCTGAAACGACTTGATGAACAGAAGCCTGTGCTTGTATGCGGGGACCTGAATGTGGCGCACAAGGAAATAGACCTGAAAAACCCGAAAACAAACCGTATGAACGCCGGATTTACAGACCAGGAGCGCGAAAAGTTCCAGACATTGCTCGACGCCGGATTCATTGATACATTCCGTCATTTCTATCCCGAACAGACCGGCATCTATTCATGGTGGTCGTACCGGTTCAAGGCACGCGAAAAGAATGCAGGGTGGCGCATCGACTACTTTCTGGCTTCTGCACGACTGGCCGACAAGCTGGAAGGAGCCAAGATTCATACCGAAATCTTTGGCTCTGACCACTGCCCCGTAGAAGTGACTGTCAATATCTGAGCCATGAAGAACAACGGTTTCACTCTGCGCAAACGGCTGAGAAGCTTCAGATTCGCATTCAACGGAATCCGGCTGCTCGTAACCTGCGAGCACAACGCCTGGATTCACTGCTTCATAGCAGCATGTGTAATCATCACCGGCTGTATCGTGAAACTGTCAGCAACCGAATGGATTGCCATCGCAATGGCTATCGGCATGGTTCTGGCGGCAGAAGCTTTCAACTCCGCAATCGAAGCACTGGCGGATGCGGTTTCGCCCGACTATAACGAAGCGATCAAGCGCACAAAAGACCTGGCAGCCGGAGCAGTACTGCTTCTGGCTATCGCCTCGGCTGTTATCGGACTGATTATCTTTATCCCCAAACTATTCTAAAGAAAATGAAACATCTGCTTTTATTCGTGGCTGCCCTTTGCATGGCAGTTTCCATGTTCGGACAAAAAATTGAAGTGACCGGAAGCCGGAAGGCTGTGCGTACATCGGGAGATGTGGGAGCCGTGCTGCTCCCGGTGGCAGGCCTCACCGCCATACTGATCAATAAAGACTGGGAAGGGCTGAAGCAGGGAGCCTTTGCCGGAATAACAACGCTAGGAGTTACTTATGCGCTGAAATACGCCGTCAAAAAAGAGCGCCCGGACCGCAGCGACATGCATTCATTTCCCTCCATGCACACGTCTGTATCATTCGCCGCCGCGTCGTTCATCCAGCGCCGGTACGGATGGAAATGGGGAATCCCAGCCTATGTCGTATCAACCTACGTGGGATGGAGCCGCGTGTACGGAAAGAAACATGACTGGTGGGATGTAGCCGCCGGTGCTGTAATCGGCGCAGGCAGTTCCTACATATTCACACGCCCCTTCGCCAAGAAGCACGACCTTACCATCAGTCCCGTAGCAGGTGACGGTCATTGCGGCATCTACGCTTCACTCAAGTTCTAGCCCTCAGGGTGGTCCACTCCATACCCGAAAAGCGCAAAGTCGCCCAAACACGGATCACCGGGAAATATTTCCGACAAGGCTTCCGTTATCTTCCGCGCATTGTTCAATGAAAAGACCTGCTTTTCTGTCAGCCCCAACAGAAAAGCCACACGGCATACGTGCGTATCAAGCGGAATGACCAGCTCGGAAGGCGACAGCGTTTTCCAGATGCCGAAATCCACGTCCGAGTTCCTCCGGATCATCCAGCGGAGAAACATATTGAGCTTTTTCTGCGGACTGCGGTCGGAAACTTCAAGAAAGGCACAAAGTTTCTGCATCGGATTTCCGGTGAAATCCGACAGAGCATCCTCCAGCGTCCTTCCCGACGCATACACTTCATAGAGCTTCTCAAAATAAAGACGGAATCCAGCATAAGAAATCATCCGGTAAAAGCTTCGCGGATCGGAACCCCTGAAATCATCTCTCCACCTTCCCGACAGCACATATTCCAACGGACTATGCCCCATCATCCCGTCCAGCCGCTCGGATACCCTCAGAATCTGCCTGCGATTGCCGAAACTCAGCACAGCCGTAAGCAATCCGCTGATTTCAATATCCTCTTTCCGCGAATACCGGTGAGGAAACTGCACCGGATCAGAAACAATGAACGCGGCCTGATGATATTGCCGCGCCCATTCTTTCAGTTTTTTCTCCGTATCATTATCCATCAATTGAAATAATAGAGGAAAGTGGCGATTCCTTCCAGCGCCTTCTTTTTCTGATCCTTGATTTCAATAGAGAACTTGATTTCTGCTTTTGCCACACCGCGCAGGTTAACCAACGAATGCAGTTCGGCTACCAAACGCACACTCTGTCCGGAAAGCACAGCCTGCCCGAACCTCATCTTGTCCATTCCATAATTAACCATCATCTTCAGGTTATTCACCTCGATAATCTGATTCCACAGATAAGGAAGCAGTGAAAGCGTCAGATACCCGTGCACAATCGTGCTCTTGTAAGGGCTTTCCTTCTCCGCGCGTTCCACATCCACATGAATCCACTGGTGATCCAATGTAGCGTCAGCAAACTGATTAATACGCTCCTGGGGTATCTCCAGCCAATCAGAAATTCCGATTTGTTTACCCAGCAATTGCTCAAACTCTTCGTACGAATTTACAACCACTTTCTCCATATAATCTTATTTTTAGTCACAATTTCAAGACAAAGATAATCAAATCTATCCTTATTGTAACGGATAATTTCTAAATAAAATATCTTATTTTTCCTTATTCTTTGAATATTTTTCGTATTTTCTCTTCATAAAATAAAAGTAAAGAGTGCAGAAAACAGAAAAAACAAAGATTGAGCAGCCCCGACAGGAACAAGGACTTACCACCTCGCCATACGGGAAGGCGATCCGTGCCACGAGCATCCCAGACAGAACACTTCTGAAAGGTCATACCCATCAAGAGTTTCTTCCGGATTTTTCGGAACAACCGTCCCGTCTGAAGTTACATACACCAAACGGCGCTCACCCTTTTCATTCTTGACATAGACCGACGGGATCTTACATTGCGGACAAAGCTTCTTCTTCATATTGACAAATTAAAAACAAGGCTGCAAAATTAAGGAAAATCCGCACAACCGCAACCATCCGACGAAATTAAAAGCGTACAAATGCAACCCGGTTGTTATTGCGGTCCGACGCGGACAGGATGATGACAAAATTCCTACCTTTGCATCAGAAAACAAAAAAGAACCGTCGATATGTCACACGAAAACCATCATCTGCACGAGCATCACCACCATGCTCCCGCCTCACTCAGCACAGTGTTCATCCTGTGCATCATACTGAATCTTCTGTTCGTCCTCATCGAAGCAGGAGTGGGTTTCGGATACAACTCACTGGGACTGCTTTCGGATGCCGGACACAACCTGAGCGACGTATTCAGCCTGCTGCTTTCGCTGTTTGCCATCCAGATGGCGAAACGCCACGGCAACAAACATTTCACCTACGGATACAAGAAAAGCACCGTGCTCGCTTCGCTGGCCAACGCCATCATCCTGCTCATAGCCGTGGGATGTATCCTGATAGAAAGCATCTACAAGCTCCGCAACCCCGAACAAGTGTCCGGAGCCGCCATCTCATGGACAGCAGGGGCAGGCATCCTCATCAACGGAATCACAACGCTGCTCCTCATGCGGAACCAAGGACACGACCTGAATGTAAAAGGCGCTTTCCTGCACATGGCGATGGACACGCTGGTTTCATTGGGGGTGGTTATTTCAGGCATTGTCATTCTTCTCACGGGATTTGTCATCATCGACACACTGATAAGCCTTGCCATAGCCTGCATCATCCTCGCATCAACGTGGAAACTGTTGAAAGAAAGCCTCTATCTGTCGCTTGACGCTGTGCCCGACTCCGTAAACCTCGACGAAATAGGAAATGCCATAACAGGCATATCAGGGATTGAAAACTGGCATCACCTCCATGTATGGGCTGTAAGCACAACAGAAAACGCGGCAACCGTGCATGTCGTCATCAAAGACGTGTCACAAATGAACGACATCAAACAACAGATCAAACACGCGCTGGCCGTAAAAGGGATCAGCCATTCGACCATTGAGTTTGAGTTTCAAGGCTGCCCGTGCTGTGACAAAGAAAACGGCTGCTTCGAGAACTGACAGGACGGACACAAAAAGGAGGTGCGCTGCAAAACGGACTGTCATCCGTTTCCAACGCACCTCCTTTTTTATGCAAGCTTCTTTATTTCAACTTTACAACCAATTCACCGTCCACTTCGCTTGTTTCAATCTTGTCTTCTCTCAGCAACCAGCCCAAACCCAGGAACAAATCCTTGTCCGCTTTCAGTTTGGCTTCTTTCTTCAGCTGTTTCTGAGTTTTACCTTCAGTACCATTCAGTGCTTCCCAGATCTGTCCGGCAATAACACCTGCTTTTTCTTTCAACATAATTTTTTGCTTTTATATATTACAACAATTATTTTGTGTCCCGGCAAAAATAGCTAAAAAAAGCGGTCTTTGTTTCTGAAAACAAAAAAAATTTAATAAAAACGTGCGATTTGGCCAGATTATGTTACAATTTTCCTTCCTTTTCAAGGAAATCGCCCCATATCCGGGCTGCTGTTTCTATCATTTTCGGACATGGCCGCTTAGCATAATATGCGGGAGTTCTTGCTTCGGGAGTCGGAACAACCGGCTCTTTTTTCGAGAGCCCGAGCAAATCGGCGCAACGCATCGAGCCGCATTCGGACTTGAACTGCGCCGCCAGTTCCTGAACCAACGCATAATTGGCGGCCTTGCCCGCCCTGTCTGCTCCCTCAACGGCGCAACGCTCCAGCCCCGCCAGCAGAAACATGCCGCAGGCCGCCCCGCAGGTTTCACGCATGCGCCCAATGCCTCCCCCAAAAGAGGCAGCCATATGCAGTGCCTGCTCACGGGTAAAACCGTACATGTCGGCATAGGCAGCCACAACCGACTGAGAACAGTTATACCCCTCCTTAAACAAGGCGACCGCTTTCTGTATACGTTCTTCCTTTGTCATCGTCATCCGCTATTTATATGGCAACATTATTTTCAGGCTTTCCTCCAATAAATGCCTTCAAATTGTTCACCGCCAGGTCCATCAGCCGTACGCGGGCTTCATAAGTGGCCCACGCTATATGAGGAGTGATAAAACAGTTCTTCAGCCGGAGAAGCGGATTGTCTGCGTGAGGCGGCTCCGATACGAGCACATCAAGGCCAGCCGCTGCAATTGTTCCGCCAGCCAGCGCTTCGGCCAAATCCTTCTCGTTTATCAGGCCCCCCCTGCCGGTATTGATCAGTATCGCCGTAGGCTTCATCATTTTCAGACGCTCGGCATTGACCATTTCCCTTGTCTTTTCCGAAAGCGGACAATGCAGGCTTACGATGTCGCACTTGCGGAACACCTCATCAAGCGAAGGACATTTATGCACGTCGTGCGGCAGCTGCATGGCAGACTTGCGGGTATATACATGCACATCCATACCGAAAGCCGCAGCGATGCGCGCCGTTGCACTTCCTGTATGGCCGAAGCCTATGATTCCCATTTTCTTTCCGGCCAGTTCATGCAAAGGAGCATTCCAATAACAGAAATCTTTCCGGCTCCTCCATTTGCCTTCCCTGGCCTCATCCGCATAGACATCCACACGCTGCACGATATTAAGGATATGCGAAAAAGCCATCTGAGCAACCGAATCGGTGCTGTATGCCGGAATGTTGGTCACCACAATTCCAGCTTCACGGGCAGCCTCAACATCCACCACGTTGTATCCGGTAGCCAAGACTCCGATGTATTTCAGTTCCGGCAACGAACGGAGTGTTTCCGCATCCAAAACCACTTTGTTCGTCAGAAGCACCTCTGCCCCTTTCGCACGTTCCATCAATTCGCCGGGGGCTGTACGGTCGTAAATAGTCACATCACCCAGCTCTTTCAAAGCGTCCCATGACAAGTCGCCCGGATTCAAAGTATATCCGTCCAATACTACAATCTTCATAAACTAATTCTTTATCTAATTTAAGTAAGTGTGCAAAATTGAATGATATTGTCAGAAACACAGATTTTCGCAGGTTAAAAGCAGACAATCAGCGCAATCACCAGCGAGAATCCGCATTAATCTGCATTTCTGAACAAACAGGTTTTGCATAAACTAATTCTCAACATCTACTTATAAAACTCCAATTAAAACAAGTGTTCATTTCTTATACCGTTCGCCCCATAAAGCAACCATACGGTCATTGAGCTTGGCTTCCGCCGGATTGTCCTGCGCATGCCAAAGGCGGGCCTGCTTCACTTCATCCGGCAAGAATTGCTGCTCTACAAAATGCCCTTGATAGTCGTGGGCGTATTTATAGCTTTTTCCATAGCCCAACTGTTTCATCAGCTTGGTAGGAGCATTGCGCAGATGCAAGGGAACCGGGAGGTTGCCCGTTTGCCTGACCAGTTCCAGAGCCGAGCCGATGCCCATATAGGCCGAATTGCTTTTCGGACTCGTGGCCAGGTAGACCGTAGCTTCAGCCAGCGGAATCCTCCCTTCCGGCCAGCCGATCTTCATCACGGCGTCAAAAGCAGCATTGGCCAGCAGCAGGGCGTTAGGATTGGCCAGACCGATGTCTTCCGAAGCGGAAATAACCAGCCGGCGGGCAATGAAAGCCGGATCCTCGCCTCCTTCAACCATCCGGGCCAGCCAGTAAAGGGCCGCATCCGGATCACTTCCACGAATCGACTTGATGAAGGCAGAGATGATGTCATAATGCATTTCGCCGTCCTTATCGTAGGCCAAAGGGTTCTGCTGCAGACGGCTGACCACTTTCTCGTCGGTGATGACAATCGGGTCGCCTCCATCGGCTTCCACCACCAGCTCCAGAATGTTCAGCAACTTTCTGGCATCTCCGCCCGAATAGCGGAGCATCGCGTCGCTCTCCTTCACCTCCACGTGCTTTTCCTTGAGCACTGCATCACGCTTCAACGCATGATCGACCAGCTCCAGCAGGTCGTCTTTCTCCAATGGTTTCAGCACATAAAGCTGGCAGCGCGAAAGCAGCGGACGGATCACCTCGAAAGAAGGGTTTTCCGTGGTGGCTCCTATCAGCGTCACCACACCCGTTTCAACCGCTCCCAGCAGCGAATCCTGCTGCGATTTGCTGAAACGGTGGATTTCGTCGATGAACAGAATCGGGCTCTGCTGCGAAAAGAAACGCCCGTTGCGTGCCTTTTCAATCACGTCCCGCACATCCTTCACACCCGAAGTGACCGCACTCAACGTGAAAAAAGGAACTTCCAGCCTGTTGGCAATGATCTGCGCCAAAGTGGTTTTGCCCACCCCCGGAGGACCCCACAATATGAAAGAAGAAATGCGGCCGGCATCAATCATTTTCCGTAAAACCGCCCCTTCACCTACCAGATGTTTCTGGCCTATATAATCATCCAGCGTCTTCGGACGCATTCGTTCTGCTAATGGTTGCGCCATAACAAGTGTCATTTAAACAATGTTCAAAGATACGGAAAGTTTCGGAAGTTTGCGTATAGACATAAAAAAAAGGCGCTTTTCACAAAGAGCCTTTTTTTAAAGTTTTCAATAGGTATTAGTTTTTTTTTCTTAAGGTAAAAAGATTGTTTTCAGGATAACGTCACAAAGATGCGGTGTTTTTTTCACCTGACCAAATAAAAAAACATGTCATAAAACACATTTTGTATTTTTCTTTCGTTTTTCTTTGATTGGAGTTTTTAACTACCGCATCCGATTAGTCCAGCAAAAATAATCAATTTTTATTAAAACAGACAGCAGGCGCCGAAAAAAGTTGGGCAAAATATCCGGCATGCAGGCAAAGTTTCTTCCGCACTTTCTTTCAGCGCAAGCCGACAGACGTTTTAACATTTTTCATAAAATCCATGCCAGAATCCACAAAACTCCGACCCGGACGGCCGACAGAAATACGGTTTCCGCTGCTCCGAAAAAGCATTCTTTCCGCACAAAAGCCATCCGAAGCCTCCGGAAAGTTCATCTCCAGACTGAAAACATACACCTCCAAACTGGAGATACAGCTTTTCACGCAATTCATCCATTTTTCCAACGGCCGCCCGGAAGAAATCTCCCCGCAGTCCTCTCTTTTTCAGATAACGCCCGCCGGCTTCGTGCCAGGCAGAAGGCCCCGCATCCCGGACAAGGCCCCGCCGCTCCCGCATAAACTCCGCAAATCAAAAAGCTCTCCGGATTTTCCGGATATGTCACATTTTTATATTACCTTTGTATTATGATTAAACGACAACCTACAACAGCTATGACAGAAATAAACGCAACAGAAAATTCAGAGAAAAAGAGCCTGAATTTCATCGAACAGATTGTAGAAAAAGACTTGCAGGAAGGAAAGAACGGAGGAAAAGTGCAGACACGTTTTCCGCCTGAACCGAACGGATACCTGCACATCGGGCACGCCAAGGCCATCTGCCTCGACTTCGGCATCGCGCAGAAATACGGAGGCGTATGCAACCTGCGTTTCGATGACACAAACCCCACCAAAGAAGACATGGAATACGTGGAAGCCATCAAGGAAGACATCCAGTGGCTCGGATTCCAATGGGGGCACGAGTATTACGCCTCCGACTATTTCCAGCAGTTGTGGGACTTTGCCATCCGTCTGATAAAGGAAGGCAAAGCTTACGTCGATGAACAGACTTCTGAAGAAATTGCGGCACAGAAAGGCACTCCTACCCAGCCGGGAACGGAAAGCCCATACCGCAACCGCCCCATAGAAGAAAGCCTCGAACTGTTCCAGAAGATGAACAGCGGAGAAATCGAAGAAGGGAAGATGGTTCTGCGCGCCAAGATTGACATGGCCAATCCGAACATGCACTTCCGCGACCCGATTATCTACCGCGTGGTGAAAACTCCGCATCACCGCACAGGCGACAAATGGAAGGCATATCCGATGTATGACTTTGCGCACGGACAAAGCGACTATTTCGAGGGAGTAACCCACTCGCTCTGCACGCTGGAATTCGTGGTTCACCGGCCGCTTTACGATTTGTTTGTCGATTGGGTGAAAGAAGGAAAAGACCTTGACGACAACCGCCCCCACCAGTACGAGTTCAACAAGCTGAACCTGAACTATACGCTGATGAGCAAGCGCAACCTGCTTATTCTGGTCAAGGAAGGACTTGTGGACGGATGGGACGACCCCCGTATGCCTACCATCTGCGGATTCCGCAGGAGAGGATATTCGCCGGAATCCATCCGGAATTTCGTCAACAAGATCGGCTATACCACCTACGATGCGCTGAACGACTTCGCGCTGCTGGAAAGCGCCGTGCGTGAAGACCTGAACGCACGAGCCACACGCGTTTCGGCGGTCATCAATCCCGTAAAGCTGGTTCTGACCAACTACCCGGAAGACAAGGTGGAAGCGATGGAGGCTGTCAACAATCCGGAAGACCCGGACTCCCCGACGCACACGATCGAGTTTTCGCGCGAGCTGTGGATCGAACGCGAGGACTTCATGGAAATTGCTCCCAAAAAGTATTTCCGCATGACCCCGGGTCAGGAAGTAAGACTGAAAAATGCATATATCGTAAAATGTACAGGCTGCAAGAAAGACGAGAACGGAAACATCACGGAAGTCTATGCAGAATATGACCCGAACACCAAGAGCGGCATGCCCGAAGCAAACCGCAAGGTGAAAGGCACGCTCCATTGGGTAAGCTGCAGGCATTGCCTGAAAGCGGAAGTAAGACTCTACGACAGGCTCTGGAAGGTGGAGAATCCGCGCGACGAAATGGCCGCTATCCGCGAGGCAAAGAACTGCTCCCCGCTGGAGGCGATGAAGGAGATGATCAATCCGGAATCGCTCAAAGTGCTGACCGAATGCTATGTAGAAAAATACCTGGCCGACGTCAAGCCGCTTGACTATCTCCAGTTCCAGCGGATCGGATACTTTACGGCAGACAAGGATTCCACACCGGAACACCTGATTTTCAACCGGACCGTTTCACTGAAAGACACGTGGAGCAAGCTGAATAAATAAGGAAACTTAAAAAAAGCGCACAGGCTGAAAATAACATTTCGCCTTGTGCGCTTTTTTCTTATCTTTGCGTATATATCAATTTATCACTAATACATAAAACTATGTCGAAGACTGCTTTTAAAGGAAACCCTGTCACACTGGCGGGTAAATTTGTAGAAAAAGGGGCTGCCGCCCCCGCGTTCTCTCTGGTAAAAGGAGATTTGGGAAACTTCACCCTGGAAGATATAAAAGGAAAGTATGCGCTGCTGAACATTTTTCCCAGCATGGACACCGGCGTATGCGCCACCTCTGTACGGAAATTCAACAAGCTGGCTGCTGAAATGCCGAACACTGTCGTGCTGGCTATCTCAAAAGACCTGCCGTTTGCACAGGGACGCTTCTGCACCACCGAGGGCATCGAAAACGTAATCCCTCTGTCGGATTACCGCTACACTTCCGACTTCGGAGAAAAATACGGCGTGCTGATGACTGACGGACCGCTCTGCGGACTGCTGGCCCGCGCCGTTGTTGTAATCAGCCCGGAAGGACAGATTGTCTACACGCAACTGGTTCCCGAAATCACCGAAGAGCCGGACTATGAAGCGGCATTAGCTGCCATCAAATAGGGATATTCAAGAAATAGTATAAAATTAGCCAACG
>NZ_JANRHN010000027.1:0-44503 GCF_024733745.1 Bacteroides sp. ET225
TATATTAAATTATCTCAAGGTATTGCGAATACTAAGGTTTTTCAAAGCCCCAAACAAGTTGCATTAAATTCAAAATCTGATAAGATAGTCAGAACAGGACAATTCGGTTACAATCGCGCAACGACAAGGAATGGAGAAAAAATATCCATAGCTTATAGATTAGGGGCAGACTGTACCGTTTCATCAGCATACTGTGTATTTAAAATAACACATGAAGAAATTTTAGACCCATATTTTTTATGGATGTGGGTAGCTCGTCCTGAATTTGATAGATATGCACGTTATATGTCTAAGGGCAGTGCGCATGAATTCTTTGAATTTGAGGAAATGTGTCGAGTTAAAATACCTCTTCCTCCCATTGAAGTTCAGCAGGCCATTGTCAATATCTACAAGTGTGCCAATGAGGCCAAGAGGATAGCCGAAGAAGCCGACCGGCTTTCGCGCGAAGTGTGTCCGGCTTTGCTTCAACACGTCATACATTCTTAAATCGCAGCGATTATGGCAGGCAAAGGGAAATATTATGAAAGCCAGTTTGAGGAAGCGACCATCGAACTCCTCCGCGAGTCGCATTGGCAATATACGTTTGGCGATGACATTCACCGGAAATATACCGACCCGCTTATTGAAGAAGACCTGCGGACATTTCTTGCCGCTCAGTACAAAGATAAAAAACTGACCGCTTCCGAGGTGGACGGCATTGTTGCCAATCTGCGGAACACTGGCGGCCAGAACGATTATTATGCCCTGCAAAACACCTTCCTGCTCTATCGGGATGGATACGATTTTACTTACAGCGACGGACGGGGCAATCCGTTCCGCTTGCAATACATCGACTTCGAGCATCCCGACCATAATATTTTCCGTTGCGTCAACCAATTTGTCATGGAACAAGGCCGTGAGAACCGCCGGCCCGACATCCTGCTTTTCGTCAACGGCATACCAGTCTGCATCATCGAGCTGAAAAATCCGACCAAGCAGAATGCCACCATACGCGATGCCCACACGCAGATTTGTACCCGCTATATGCGGGATATACCAGCCTTGCTGAAATATTGTGCACTGGCAGTTATCAGCGACGGAGCAAAGAACGAATTGGGAACGACCTACACGCCATTCGAGTTTTTCTATGAATGGAAGAAAATCGATAATGAGGACAAAGCGGGAAAAGGACTGGACACGCTGCGTACATTGATTCGCGGGGCACTCTCACCCGAACGCATCTTGGAGATTTTGAGGGACTATATCTATTTCCCTGACCCGTCAAAAGAAGACGACACGACTGAGATTGTATGCCGCTATCCGCAATTCTTTGCAACGCGCAAGTTGCGGGACCATATCCTCAGCCATTTGCGTTCTGTTGGTGGCGATGGTAAGGGCGGTACTTATTTCGGCGCTACTGGGTGTGGGAAGACTTATACGATGTTGTTCCTCGCCCGCCAGTTAGTACTTCGTTGCAGAAAGCAGTTGGGCAGTCCCACCATTCTCATCATTGTTGACCGGGAAGATTTGGAGACACAAAGTGGAAAACAGTTCTGCCGCTCGAAGCGCTTCCTTGAGGATGAGGCCGTCAAAGTGTTTGAAACCCGAAAAGAATTAGCTGAAGAGATGAGCACCCGGCAAACGGGAGGAGTCTATATCACTACGATACAGAAGTTCGCCGAGTCCACCGGACTGCTGACAGAACGTTCAAACGTCATCTGCATGAGCGACGAGGCACATCGCTCACAAAATAATCTCGGTTCAAAACTTTCCATTCAGGCCGATGGCGAAGCCGACAAAATAGGTGCACGGATTACATATGGATTCGCCAAATACCTCCGAGACGCATTACCCAACGCGACATACGTCGGCTTCACTGGGACACCTATCGATGAGACCATCCATGTGTTCGGGGATATCGTCGATCAATATACGATGAAGGAATCGGAGGATGACGGTATCACCGTCCCCATCAAATACGATCCCCGCCTGGCACGTGTTTTCCTGAACAAGGAGCAAGCCGACAAGGTAGAGGAATACTATCGACTCTGTGCGGACGAAGGGGCTACTCCTGAAGATATTGCCAAGAGTAAAGCCGCCATGTCGAGTATGGAAGTGATAATCGGCGATGAAGATGTGCTGCGCCGGGTGGCCAAGGATATTATCGACGACTACAAGCGCCGAACAGAGACAACCGACCGTCTGCAAAAGGCGATGATTACCTGCGCCGACCGCACAATTGCCTTCCGATTGTATAAAATCATGCGGGAGCTACAACCTGACTGGTTCGAGAAGAAAAAGGCTTTGAATGAACTTGTATTAACGGCAGATGAAAAGGACAAACTCAATGACATCGCTTTTATCAATATGGTCATGACCCGCGACAAGGACGATGAAAAGGAGTTATACAATTTGCTTGGAGACAAGGAATATCGCAAATTTCTTGATGCCGAGTTCAAATCAGAGAAATCCAATTTTCATATCTCCATCAATGTTGATATGTGGATTACAGGATTCGATGTGCCTTGCCTGACCATGCTTTACAACGACAAACCGCTGTCGAAACACACGTTGATACAGACCATATCGCGAGTGAACCGCCGATATGGAACCAAGGAATTTGGCTTTATCATCGACTATATCGGTATTCGTGAGGAGATGAAGAAGGCTATGAAAAAATACGGCGGAGATGTCGGGCCACAAGAAGATTTGGAAGCAGCTCATGAAGTGTTGAAAAACGAGTTGCAATTGCTGCAAGAGAGATTGTCGGGTCTGGTGTTTGACCGTTTTTTCGGAAATAACGACCTTGCACGTCTTCAGTTCATTCAAGAAGCAGCCGAATATATCCTTGCCAACAGCGTGGAACGGAAAGGAGAAGTGTCATTCCTCAAACTTTTCAAGGAACATGTCAAAAGACTCCGCTCGGCCTACAACATCTGCAATCCGGCTGGAATCCTGACTGATGAAGAGGTGACATGGAGCCAATGTTTTATGGGAATATGTTCATACGTCAACAAAATGACCGCCACCGAGCACGATACGGAAAGTATGAACCGACATGTGGAACAGATGGTTCAGGAGGCTATCCTCACCAGTGGTGTGGAGCGGGTTATGAACGAAGGTGTTGAAGAAAACATTTTCAGCGACTCGTTCACCAAAGAGGTGGAAGAGATAAAGATGCCGTTCACAAAGTTCCAGATTCTCTGCAAACTTGTAGCCAAAGCGATCAGAGCATACAGTCGGACAAACAAGATACAGGCCGAACATTTTCAGAAGATGCTCGAAGACACAATCGATGCTTATAATACGCGAGATAACCTGACATTCACCAATGATGTGACCCAGAATGTTGTAAATGATGTTTATGACATTGTTTCATACAAAATCAACGGACTTTCTAACAAACTGATGGGTATCCTGAAAGAACTTAAAACAGACAGTGAAAAGTTCAAGGTATTGGGCATCACATTCGAAGAAAAGGCATTCTTTGATGTACTTGTTGAAGTCCGTGACAAACATGGCTTTGAGTATGCAGATGACCGTTGCATCGAGTTGGCTAAGAAAATCAAAGCACTGATAGACGACACTGCCATTTATGCAGATTGGCTGAATAACGATAACCTCAAAAGCAAACTTGCCAGCCAACTTACTTACCTTCTTTACAAGGAGGGCTACCCACCCCAGTGGGACGAAGAAGTCTTCCAGAAAGTATTGGAGCAGGTGGAGAATTATAAGAAATATGAATAGGAACATTTTTATATCACTAAATAAGACAAGCATATTATGATGTTACGTATCTTACATTTGTCGGACTTGCATCTCGTAAAAGAGAACCCAGCAATGGATGCCTTATTAATGTATCTCAACCGAAGTATGGATGAAATACAAAAAGACGGTGGTATAGATCTTGTTATTTTTACCGGAGATCTCATTGACAAAGGTGGAGCTAGTTTCGGGGATATTAAGAAACTGTTTTGAATTTATCGTGTGCTGATTTGGGATGAGTTTTTGAGGCATTTCCGTTTGTGTGATGAGGAAGATAGCGGGCTATCTGACGAAGAACAGAAGCGGAAAAGACCAAAAAATAGCCCAAAGCACACACGAAAACGAACACATCAAGCCAAGAAAAACTTTTTGGAGAAATTCAAAACAGTTTCTAAGGAGCGGTGCGTGTTTGCGTGGGTTTGCAAAGCAGATTTGCCCATCTTCATAAATAATTGTATCTTTATCCGCTCAAAAATGCGATATATGGAAAAAATAACTTTTGCCCCGAATGTCCTTTTGATAGACGCTGCCTGCCTGAATCGTGTAGGAAATGATATGGCGCGCCATTTTGCGCCGTTGGTGAATCGTGAACTTCCGAAAGCGGATTTGTCACTGCTGCTTGAATGCCTGGCTTTGGATGCCGGAGTGCAGCCCGGAGAAAATGAGATACAGGTCATATTTATTTATGACGGAAGCACCAGGCGGATGAACTTCTGTGAACCGTCGGATTTAGGCAAGGAATTGCATGATGTGGCTTTCAAAAGCCGGTTGGGAGAGTTCTCCATCTATAGTTTCCAGCCTTCAGGCATGGCCTCGCGTGAAGATTTGTTCATCGAGTCGCTCCGGATTATCGGCGAGTCGAAAGAAGCGCAGTGTGTTGGGGTTGTTCCCGATGAACCAGCTTATGGAAGCAAGGCAGCCGATGAGGTCAGCAAGTGGGAGAAGAAAGATAAAGCAACGCTGTTCGGCATGAATCCGCCGTCGCAGCTTTCTGCCAGATGGCAGTTTGAGATGCTGGGATACGCTGTGCTTCAGTCGCTGGGCATCCGTGCTGATGAACTTTAAGCGGGAGAGTCATGTCTGATTTCCGATTGAAGGCATTCTATAGTGTGGCGAAGAATCTGAGCTTCACCAAGGCTTCGCAGGAACTGTTTGTCAGCCAGCCGGCCGTGACCAGGCATGTGCATGAACTGGAAAGCATGTATCAGGTGCG
Organism: Bacteroides sp. ET225; assembly: GCF_024733745.1. Classification (NCBI taxonomy): domain Bacteria; kingdom Pseudomonadati; phylum Bacteroidota; class Bacteroidia; order Bacteroidales; family Bacteroidaceae; genus Bacteroides; species Bacteroides sp. ET225. Next base: position 4,958 of record NZ_JANRHN010000027.1, read on the forward strand.
TCTGTTTGACCGGAAGGGAAATACAATCTCTTTGACCGAGGCTGGGCGTGTGCTCATGGAGCATTGCGAACGGATTCTTGCCGAGTACCGCAAGCTTGAGTACGATATGCATCAGCTTAACAACGAGTGTGCCGGGGAGTTGAGGCTGGGGGCAAGCACTACCATTTCGCGTTATGTGCTTCCGCCCGTGCTGGCAAGGTTTACAGAACGGTATCCGAAAATAAATGTGTCGCTTATCGACATGAATTCCCGCCATATAGAGAATGCCCTTCAGGAAAACAGCATTGATGTCGGGATGGTGGAAGGAGTGTTCCGCGTTCCTAATCTCCGTTACGAGCCGTTCCTGTGTGATGAGCTGGCTCCTGTGGCATGTTGTTCGGGCAAGTGGAATGTTCCTGAGGAACTGTCGCTGGAGGAATTTGTCCGTATGCCTTTGGTATTGCGTGAGCGCGGTTCGGGAACGCTTGACGCCATTGAAATGGCTTTGTCGGAAAAAGGACTGAAACTTTCGTCACTGAACGTGCGTATGTATTTGGGCAGCACGGAGAGCATCAAGTCGTTTCTGCGTTACAGTGACTGCATGGGGATCGTTTCGGTGTTTGCTGTCGACCGTGAGCTTCGTTCGGGAGAGTTCCGGGTTGTCGATGTGGACGGCCTCCGCTTCAAACGCCATTTCTGTTTCGTTTCCGCCCAAGGGCAAGAAGCGGATACCGCTCTCAACTTCATTCAGTTTGTAAAGGATATGGTGAAGAACGTTTGAATGTTTTCATTTCTTTCCGAATTCCGGGTCAATCTTCAGCAAGGCGGTTACACCGAAAGTGGCGAGCGTGCAGGCCATAATCCAGACAAAGAAAAGCCGGTATCCTAAAGTTTCTTGCATCCATCCGGCAATCATGCCCGGAAGCATCATGCCCAGTGCCATGAAGGCCGTGCAAATGGCATAGTGGGAAGTCTTGTGATTCCCGTCTTTTGAAAAATAAATCAAATAAAGCATGTAGGCGGTGAATCCGAATCCGTAGCCGAACTGTTCGATGAATATGCAGCTGTTGATGATCCACAGGCTGGAAGGAAGGGCATAGCTCATGTATACATAAACGATGTCGGGGAGGGAAATGGCCCATACCATCGGCCATAGCCAGCGTTTCAGTCCGTGTCGGGACACGGCTATTCCTCCAAGTATCCCGCCTAAAGTCAGTCCGATGACCCCGAGTGTTCCTTGCGAAAATCCTATCTGTGCGGTAGTCATTCCCAGTCCTCCTTTTTCGGGCGGATCAAGCAGGAAGGGGATTCCCATCTTGGCCAGCTGCGCTTCGGGCAGCCGGTAGAGCAGCATGAAAAGAATGGCTGCCAGAGCCTGTTTCTTGCGGAAAAAGGATGCGATTGTTTCGGCGAATCCGTACAGAATGTTCCGCGCCCGTATTCCGGCCTGTGCCGGGCAGTCGTCTGCCGGGCGGGGAAGAAGAAACGAGTGGTAGAGCCACAGAGCCAGAATCATGCCGGAAAGGATAAAGAATGTGATGCTCCATGCATAGTCGATTCTTCCGCTTGTCTTTTCAAGAAATCCAGCCAGCATGATCAGAAGCCCTTGGCCTGCTATCGTGGCAAAACGGTAGAACGTGCTGCGGATGCCCACGAACAATGCTTGCTGATGGCTGGTCAGACCGAGCATGTAGAATCCGTCGGCGGCGATGTCGTGTGTGGCGGAGCTGAAAGCGATAAGCCAGAATACGGCCAATGTGAGCTGGAAGAAACGGTCGGTCGGGATGGTGAAGGCGATTCCCGCCAGTCCGGCCCCTAGCAATAGCTGCATGCTGACAATCCACCAGCGTTTGGTTTTGAGCAAATCGACGAACGGGCTCCAAAGCGGCTTGACAACCCATGGCAGGTTGAGCCAGCTGGTATAGAGGGCTATGTCCGTATTGGAAATTCCCATGCGTTTGTACATCACCAGCGAGAGAATCATTGCGGCTACATACGGAAGTCCTTCGGCAAAATAGAGGGTAGGCACCCATGCCCAGGGAGAAATGCTCTTTATGCGTGCTTTCATGTTTTCAATACAGTTTTCTGATGTCCGCCCCCTTGTAGTAATGGAGCAGGATTTCGTTATAGTTGTAGCCTTTTTCGCCCATTACGGCAGCTCCTATCTGGCAGAGTCCGACTCCGTGGCCCCATCCGGCGCCGGTCAGTTCGAACCATTCGGGAACGCCTTCCTTTTCCGGTCCCTTGTCGACAACGAATGCCGAACTGAACAGATGCGTTTCAGAAAGGACACGCCGGATCTCCAATTCTTTTCCGATGACCAGCGTCTTGTTTGTCCCGACAATTTTCAGTTTGCTGATTCTTCCGGACTTTCCCCGCTCTGCCGGTATCAGGTCGATGATGCATCCGTAGTCGCATTTCGTGTTCCGGCGGATCAGAGAAGCCAGTTCTTCTTGCGTGTAGCGCACTTTCCACCGGTAGAAATTGTCGGTTTGCTGGTCGTAGTTGTTCAGTATCTGTGCGATGATCCTGCTGTCATGCGTGTTGCAGAACGCTTCGGGAGTGCTTCTGATCCAGTGTTCCGCTTCCTTTTCATCGGTAAGGTCGGGCAGGTGTGATTCTTTTTCCGTGTCGCGCACGGCCGTGAGATAAGGATACGACTTGTCTTCCCAGCAATAGTTGAATTCTTCGCTTGCTCCTCCGCAGCATTTTGAAAACCGGGAGTCGCAGATAGCGTGCTTGTACATGAGCACCTGTCCGCGGGTTGCTTTCACGGCTTCGGCCACACTGCGGTTTGAAGCGCGGGTAATTCCCTGGTACCGTTGGCAGTGGTCGTCCGCACATACGTCAAAGATCGTATGGTCTTCACGGTCGTACCACCGGATATATTCCGTATCGGTCTTGATGAACGAGAAAAAGCCGTCGTGCTTCTTGCTGAGCGATTTCCGCTTCTCTATCTGTGCCAGCAGCCAGCTCCGTGATATTACGGCGTGGGCTTTCAGAAACTCCAGGGCGGAAGCAGCGTTCATTTCCGACGAGATGACGCTGGTCAGATACTCTTCTGCCGGCACCTGGTTGATTGCAGTTATTTTGCCTTCGTCAACTGTCAGCCGGAGCGATCCGAGAAACGTTTGCGTTTCCTGCTGTTCCCAATGGAAGTTGATGCCGATGGTGACATCATACAAAGAGAATGAGGCATTCTCCTCCAATGGCGTGAATGTCAGTTCCTGATAAAGGTTTCCGTTCCACAGTATGCCTCCTTCGTCGAAACTTACCTTTTGTTGCCCTTCTACGGTTTCTCCTTTGGCTATGTATTTGGCGTTCAGCGTGAAGTTTATTTCGAGGGCATTGACGATGCCTACATTTATTTCCGGTTCTTTCATAAGCTTAAAGTGATACCTCCTGATAGATTTTCAGAAGGTCTTCTTCTGTAATTTTTTCATAATCTTCTTTTCTTGCGGCAACGACGATGCCTGCCATGTCCAGGGCCCCCGGGCTGATGAGAAGTTGGGCTTCTCCTTCGGCATAGTAGTATTGCGGGCGGTGGACGGAGCGTGGAAAATAAGCGGTGACAAACCCATGCTGTTCGTCTTTCCATGCAAACAGGTTGTAGCGGGGTTCTGTTTCGCCCTCGTGTACGGGGAGTGTCCGCAGATAGTCTGATATCAGTCTGCTGCTGGAATTTGTTCCCTTGTCTGTCACGAAAGCGCGAACCGGACATATATATCCGTTTATCGCGTAGGAAATGCACGAGCTGCCGTCTTCCAGACGCTCGTATCCGCATTGGGTGGCTCCGGAAAGCAGTCTGTTCCACTGGCGGATGAAAGGCACATCCTTTTGACGGACTGCCTGAAAGTGGAAGTGGTCGGGTGCCGAAGCGCCGCATCCGGCTCCATTATAGAATACGGTATATCCCTTTTCGAAATGTTTCTCCAGCCAGTCTGTCAGTCTTCCGGGAAGCTGGCGCGATTCTTTTCCTGCAAGTGTCTGCCATTCGTGGCACTCGCTTGAGAGCGTGAGGTGCCCCGGAAGGATGGGGTACGGATTGACCCGGAGGCTGAAGGCTTCGTCCAGTTCGATGCGGATGCTGTCCTGTAGCTCCGGCTTGTTGCTGATGCAGAGAAAGCACGGGCGCGCGTTGACCGATGCCCGGTCTGTTTTTGCGAAGGAGGACACGGCTCTTGCCGGGTTGAACTGTACCTGGATGTCGTTTCCGTTCAGGCTGAAATGGCGCACGTGTATGCGGCTGAGCGCTTCATGGTTGTTCCGCGCCAGTTCCCATTTGTCGAACTGGGAGGCGAAAAACGTTTCTCCCGACACATTGCTTGCAGGGTAGAGATATGACATCGGTCGTGACACCTTGTCTTTCCTGCGGCGGATTTCAAGCGTGCGCAGGCTGTCCTTGTAGCTGTTGTTCCGGTTGACCTTGTCGATGCTCAGGTTGGCGTCGGAGTTTCCTTCCCACCGCCTGCAGAGGTAAAGCACATCATAGATGCGTCCGATGCGGTAGTCGCGTGAAAAGGCCAGCCCCAATGCGTAGTCTTCTCCGTAGCTGGTGTTTGGCACCCGTATCTGTCGGAGCAGGGGAGTGTAGAAAGCGCGCGGCGCTCCCAGACCGTTGATGCGGAGCGCATTGTTGTGTCCGTTCGTGTCGGTCCATTCCTGATGGTCAATGATTCCCGGAGGCAGGGTTTCCAGATTGAAGTCTGTCATCCGGTAAGAGCCGATGACCATTGCGCAACGCTCTTTGTAGAACTTGTCGACAATGCGCTGCAAGGTGTCCGGTCCGCTGTACAGGTCGTCGCTGTCCAGTTGCACGGCAAAGCGTCCGCATTGCGGATGATTGGCGGCCATGTTCCAGCATCCGCCGATTCCGAGGTCGTGGCGTGAGGGGATCAGGTGAATCACCCTCGGGTCGCCGGCAAACTCGTCAATGCATCCGGAGGTCCCGTCGGTCGAATGATTGTCGACGATGATGACGTTGTAGCGGAAGGTTGTTTTCTGGCCGAGTGCCGAGCGTATGGCGTCTTTTATGGTTCTTTCCCTGTTTCGTACCGGAATGATGACTGACGCTTCGCATGCAAAGTCTTCTTCTTCCGGAGCTATCAGCTTTCCGGCTGGCGGCAGATAGGCCCTTATGTTTTTCAGATAATAGGTGAAAGCCGTTTCGCGTTCCAGTTGGACAGCCCTGTTTCTGGGATCTACATAGTCGAACTGTTTTTCGCCCGACTTTCTGGCGTCATCTTCTGCGCGGGTATAGAGATATTCGCTGATATGGGTAAGCTCGCCTTGTTCAGACAATGCCAGCCGCAAGGCATACAGGGCCGAGTACTGATATTCGGGCTGGGAGAGAATACGGTCTGATGCCTTTGCAAGCGCATCGGTTTTGAAGAGCATCAGCGGGCCGAAGTCGAAATCATCGCGAACGCTCCCCGGCTGGTAGTCGATGACGGGATGAGGCTGCCTCTCTCCGTTGAGAATCTGGTAATGGTCGGCATAGACCATCACGCTTTCCGGCGCGCTCAGGTAGTCGCACATCCGTTCGAGTGCCTGCTCGCCCAGTTCGAGCGGCTGCAGTGCCGTATATAATAAGGTATAGGGCGTTTTTGCATGGAGGGCTATCTGGCGTATGGTCCCGGTTTGTTCAAACGAATCCAGCGGGAGCGTCCGGCACTGAGGGCAGGCAGCTTCGGCCGCTTCCTTTTGCCCCGTAAGTAGGTATATCTGGTCTATATAGGGGTGCGACAATAAACTGTTCAGAAGTTTATTGAATTGGTTGTCAGTATGATAGAAAAGAAAACAAGTAATCGTTTTTTTCATGTTAAATACATTTTATACAGACAAAGATAGGGAATTATCTTATTTTTCTCTAACTTTGTACGCTAATTATATGAAATTGAATGTCTGCATTTGCAGGGCCTTCCCAAGGTGCTGAAAAGATAACGGCTCATTTTAATTAAGATAACGGCTCATTTTAATCAAGATGACGGCTTGTTTTGATGAAGATGACGGCTTGTTTTTTTGGCCGGAAATGCAGATGTTCATATACGTGAATTAAAACAGAACGACTATGGCAAAGACTCCTCTGTTAGGGAGAACGTTGGATGAATTGAAAGAGATTGTGCTCGGTTTGGGCATGCCCAAATTTACGGCCGGTCAGATAGCGTCGTGGATGTATGGAAAGAAGGTTTCTTCGATTGACGAAATGACCAATCTCTCGTTGAAGAACCGCGAACTGCTGAAAGCGTCTTATGAAATCGGATGCAGCGCTCCTGTTCACGAGATGCGTTCGGCCGACGGGACGGTGAAGTACTTGTTCTCTGTTTCGGAGGGGAATTTTGTGGAAACGGTTTACATACCCGAAGACGAAAGGGCCACCTTGTGCGTTTCTTCGCAGGTGGGATGCAAGATGAACTGCAAGTTCTGCATGACTGGAAAGCAGGGGTTTGCGCAAGATTTGACCGCCGCCCAGATTCTGAACCAGATTTATTCCGTGCCCGAGCGCGACACGCTGACAAACATCGTGTTTATGGGCATGGGCGAACCTTTTGACAATCTCGACGAGGTGCTCCGCGCCTTGGATGTGCTTACGTCGGACTATGGATACGGATGGAGTCCGAAACGGATTACGGTGTCGTCGGTCGGCCTGCGCAAGGGGCTTCGGCGTTTTCTTGATTTGAGCGACTGCCACCTGGCCATCAGCCTCCATTCGCCGTTCCCGGCGCAAAGAAAAGAACTGATGCCTGCGGAAAAGGCTTATCCGATTGCCGAGATTGTTGAAGAGCTGCGCCGCTACGACTTCAGCAAGCAGCGCCGCCTTTCGTTCGAATACATCATGTTCAAGGGAGTGAACGACAGCATGGTCTATGCGAAAGAGCTGGTGAAGCTTCTCCGCGGACTGGACTGCCGGATCAACCTGATCCGTTTCCACGCCATTCCGGGTGCAGACCTTGAAGGGAGCGAACCGGAAACGATGCTGGCTTTCCGCGACTATCTGACGGGGCACGGGATTTTTTCCACGATCCGGGCTTCCAGAGGGGAAGACATATTTGCCGCCTGCGGAATGCTTTCTACGGCAAAGCGGCAGAACATTGACTCAGAGTAATACAAGAATTTAAATATGGAAGGTAAAAGAATTAAAGTGGGTATTACCCACGGAGATATCAACGGAATCGGCTATGAAGTGATTCTCAAGACATTCTCTGATCCGGCGATGCTGGAGCTTTGTACGCCGGTTATTTACGGCTCTCCCAAGGTGGCTGCCTATCACCGGAAGGCGATGGACATTCCTGCAAACTTCAGCATCGTCAATACGGCTGCGGATGTGCAGGACGGACGGGTGAATGTGGTGAACTGCATCAATGAGGAGCTGAAGGTTGAACTTTCGAAACCGACGCCCGAAGCGGGCAAGGCTGCCGTTGCCGCTCTTGAGAAAGCGGTGGAGGAATACCAGGAAGGCTTGTTCGACGTGCTGGTTGCCGCGCCTGCAAACAAACAGTCCGTGCAGGCCGATTCGTCCGGCTTTTCGGGCCATGGCGCTTTTCTTCAGGAACGGGTCGGCGGCGGACGGAAAGCTCTGACCGTTCTGGTGAAGCGGGATTTCCGCATGGCGCTGGCCACGGAAGATATTCCGGTGCGTGAGATTCCAAAGACGCTGACCAAAGAACTGCTGGCCGAAAAGATCATGGCTTTTCACCGCTCGCTGAAAGTGGACTTTGGAATTGATTCGCCGCGGATTGCCGTTCTGGGCCTGAACCCTCATGCCGGTGACGATGGCTTGACCGGCACCGAAGAAAAGGAGGTGATAGCACCCGCCCTGTCCGAGATGGTGGCGAAGGGAATCCAGTGCTTCGGGCCTTATCCGGCCGATGGCCTTATCGGCTCGGGCAGCTTCTCCCGTTTCGACGGCATCCTTGCCATGTATCATGACCAGGGAATGATTCCGTTCAAGACGCTGGCTATGGAAGACGGAGTGAACTTCACGGCGGGCCTTCCGGTTGTCTGTTCCGCTCCGGTTCACGGCACGGCCTATGACATTGCAGGAAAGGGAATCGCATCGGAGAACTCTTTCCGTCAGGCTGTATATCTGGCTATTGACGTGTTCCGCAACCGGGTTCTGGAGAAAGAGATTTCTGCGCGTCCGTTGCGCAAGCAATATTACGAGAAGAAAGACGACAGCGACAAGCTGAAACAGCTTGATGTACCGGAAGAAGATTGATATGAAGTTTGCGATAATATCAGCCGGGGAAGGATCCCGGCTTTCACAGGAAGGAGTGAAGCTGCCCAAACCGCTGGTGCAGCTGAACGGAACGGCTATGATCGACCGCCTGATTCATGTCTTTGCCGAGAACGGGGCAGACGAGGTGGTCGTTATAATCAACAATGAAGTGCCGTTGACAAAAGCTCATCTGGCCGAGCTGGAACAAAAGTCGGAAGTCCCTTTGAGAGTGATCGTAAAGACGACACCCAGTTCCATGCACAGCTTTTATGAACTTAGCCCGTATCTCAGGGAAGACCGCTTTTGTCTGACTACGGTCGATACCATTTTCCGGGAAGACGAGTTCTCGGAATTTATCCGGGCTTTCAAGGCTTCCGGCAAAGACGGGATGATGGCCGTCACAGATTATATCGACGACGAGAAGCCTTTGTATATCGGGACAGACGAAAACCTGTCGATAACCGGATTCTATGATTCGGCGATGCCCGGCACAAAATATATTTCGGGAGGCATTTATTGTCTGACACCGAAGGCAATCGGTACATTGGAGTATTGTATCAGTCACGGGATGGCCCGGATGCGTAATTTCCAGCGCCAGCTGGTTGCAGACGGCCTGAAGCTGGAGGCTTATCCATTTTCAAAGATACTGGACGTGGATCATGCCGGCGACATCGTGAAGGCAGAGGCTTTTTTGAACGGCAAGTGACAGACTTGTAAACGAATAAGGAAAAAGAAGAAGATAAATAATCGATAACCATGCAGAAGAATGGGAAAAAGATTCGGGTTGTAGGCGTGAGCCGAGGAAACGAGTTTTCTCCGAATCATGTGGGGAATGATGCGGCTATTTTCAGAGAAACGGCAGAAGAGCTGGCGAAGAGAGGATGCGAAGTCACATTGTTCCCTGAAAAAGAATTTGTGGCTCAGCACATCCAGGCAGACTTCATTTTTGACATGGCCCGTGACAGGGCTACGATTTCCAGGCTGAAGGAGCTGGAAGAAAACGGAGCGCTGGTAGTCAATTCAGGATTTGGAATCGACAATTGTGTCCGTCGGGAAATGACGGAGCGGCTTATTGCCAGCGGCGTGCCCCATCCGGAAAGTTTCATCATTCCTACCGGCGGCGAGTTTACGCCGGACATTTATCCTTGCTGGATAAAGAGAGGCGATTCGCATGCCATGGTAAAGGAAGATGTGGTTTATGTGGAATGCCGTGAAGAGGCCGAAGTGGTGATGGCCGATTTCCGTGCGCGGCACATACCGGTTGCGGTGGTGAACGAGCACCTCGTAGGCGACCTGGTGAAGTTCTACGGTGTGCAGCATACCGACTTCTTTTATGCATTTTATCCGACCGAGCAGTCGCACAGCAAATTCGGGCTTGAAGCCATCAACGGAGAGGCGAGAGGTTTCCCGCTTGATCTTGACAAGTTGAAGGCGTATGCCAACCGTGCTGCGGAGGCACTCAATGTGCCCATTTACGGCGGAGATTGTGTCGTGTCGTCTGCCGGCGAGATAAGAATCATTGACTTTAATGACTGGCCCAGTTTCGCGCGTTGCCGCAGGGAGGCTGCGCCTAAGATAGCCGAATGCATTTATAATCGTATCATTTCCAAACTGAACAGCAAATAATGATGAGCGCAGAAAAGAAAGGACTTGAGGCTTCGTTCAAGTCGATGGATACAGAAGAGTTTCTTGACATTCATTTCAACCGCCCCATCGGTTATGCGTGGGCTTTGTTCTTCAACCGGTTCGGGGTGCACCCCAATGTAGTGACAGTGCTTTCGATCATCCTCGGCGTTTCGGCTGGAGTGATGTTTTACTTTCCCGACATGAAGCATACGGTCATAGGCATTATCCTGCTGATGTGGGCCAATCATTACGACAGCTGCGACGGGCAGCTGGCCCGAATGACAGGGAAAAAGACGCGCTGGGGGCGTATGCTCGACGGATTTGCCGGTGATTTGTGGTTCTTTGCCATTTATGCTGCTATCTGCCTGCGGCTCACCTTCCAGCCTTTGCCTTTTGGCATCGGAAGCGAAAGCGGAACGGTGTGGGGGGTGTATATCTGGCTTCTGGCTTATGTTTCGGGCATATTCTGCCATAGCCAGCAGTGTACGCTTGCCGACTATTACCGGAATATCCATCTTTTCTTCCTGAAAGGAAAGGCAGGGAGCGAGCTCGACAACTTCAAGCAGCAGAGGGAATTGTTCTACAGCCTGCCCTGGAAGCATAATTTCTGGTGGAAGCTGTTTCTGTATTCTTATGGAAACTATACGCGCAAGCAGGAGCGGATGACTCCGAACTTCCAGCGCTTCTATGCGTTGGTGCAGCAGAAATACGGTGACAATATTCCTCAGGAACTTCGTGACGAGTTCCGGAGCATGAGTCTTCCGCTGATGAAATATACGAATATCCTGACATTCAATACGCGCGCCATTGCGCTTTACGTTTCGTTGCTTATCGGCGAACCGTGGCTTTATTTCGTGTTTGAAATCATTGTGATGACCGCTCTGTTTACATACATGCGCCACCGTCACGAGGCGATGTGCGCCTTTCTCTATAACAAATACGCAGGATTATGAAAGAAAAATTCCGCAATATATTCTACATCTTCGGGATCTTTGCCATTGTAGTGATGCTTTTCACCTTCGACATGGATTACGGAGAGCTTTGGGCAAATATCCGCCGGGCGGGAGGATGGCTTCCCGCGGTGATTCTGCTCTGGGTGTTTATCTATTATCTCAATGCGTGGTCGTGGTATGCGATTATCTGCGACGGGAAGAGTGCAAGGGTTTCTTTCTGGAAGGTCTATAAGCTGACCATATCCGGATTTGCCCTCAACTATGCCACTCCGTCCGGACTGATGGGAGGGGAGCCTTACCGCATCATGGAGCTTAGCCCGTATGTGGGGGTAAGCAAGGCGACGTCTTCGGTGATACTTTATGTGATGATGCATATTTTTTCGCATTTCTGGTTCTGGCTCACGTCGTCTGTTCTGTATGTGTTTGTCGCTCCGCTGAATTGGGGGATAGGAATAATGCTTGCTGTTGTGGTCGGATTCTGTCTGCTTGCCATTTATTTCTTCATGAAAGGCTACCGGAACGGCATGGCAGTGCGCGCGTTGAGGATGCTTTCCCATGTGCCGTTCGTCGGGAAATGGGCGAAACGCTTCGGCGAGGAGCAGAAGGAAACCCTGGAGCGCATCGACTCGCAGATAGCCGAGCTTCACAAGCAGCGCAAGAGCACGTTTTATATTTCGTTGGGACTTGAGTATGCGGCGCGTGTCGTAGGCTGCCTGGAGGTGTATTTCATTCTGAATATTCTGACCACAGATGTCAGTTTTTTCGACTGCATTCTGATAATGGCATTTACCTCACTCTTCGCCAACCTGCTTTTCTTTTCGCCCATGCAGTTGGGAACACGTGAGGGGGGCTTTGCGCTTGCCACGGGAGGGCTGGCCATTCCGAGTGCGTTCGGCATTTATACGAGCCTGATAACCCGTGTGCGTGAATTGTTTTGGATTATAGTAGGGGTGATGCTGATGAAAATCGGCAACGGAACCGGTAAAATAAAGGAAAAAAATGAACAAGAAACTGAATGATATCCAAGGTGTGATTTTTGATTATGGCGGTACGATTGATACCAACAGCCGCCATTGGGCGGAAGTACTGTGGAGCAAATACGAGGAATTTCAGGTTCCCGTTGACAAGCAGAGTTTCCGGGAAGCCTACGTGCATGGTGAACGTACCCTGGCGCGTGTGCCGCTCGTAAGGCCTGAACACAATTTCCGCGATGTGCTCTGCATCAAGACCCGTATTCAGATCGACTTTCTGGTGGATGGAGGAAAGCTTTCCCGAGAGGATGCCGACGCTAAGAAATACGCTGCCTGCATAGCCGAAAGCTGCTATGATTATGTTCTGGAAGTCCTGAAGCGCACACGTCCCGTTGTGGAAACGCTGTCCAGGCGTTACAGGCTGGTGCTGGTGTCTAATTTCTACGGAAACATCCAGACCATCTTGAAGGATTTCGGCCTTTTCAGCTTCTTTTCGGACATTATCGAGTCATCCGTCGTGGGAGTGCGCAAGCCCGATCCTGCAATCTATCGTCTGGGAGTGGAGGCGATGGGCTTTCCTGCCGGAAATGTGCTGGTGGTGGGCGATTCGTTCTCGAAAGACGTTGTGCCTGCCAAGAAAGTCGGATGCAAGGTTGCATGGCTCAAAGGAGAGGGATGGGGCAATGAAGAAACGGACGAATCGTTGCCCGATGTAATTATTGGCGACTTGCCTGACTTATTGCCTTACTTATTATAATGCGTGCGGACATGAAAAACCAGCGGACAGCCTTTGTCGACAGGCAGTACCTGTTGCCGTTTATATTGCTGACTTCCTTGTTCTTTCTGTGGGGATTCGCTCATGCCATTCTTGACGTGCTGAACAAGCATTTTCAGGAACTGCTGGAAATCTCCAAAACTCATTCGGCGCTGATTCAGGCCACCATGTATATGGGCTATTTCATTATGGCCATTCCTGCCGGGCTTTTCATCAACCGGCTCGGCTACCGGAAAGGAGTCGTGTTCGGCCTGCTGCTCTATGGTGTCGGGTCACTGTTGTTCATACCCGGCCAGCATTGGATGTCGTTTAACTTTTTCCTTTTTTCCCTGTTCGTCATCGGATGCGGGCTGGTGTTTCTTGAAACGGCGGCCAATCCGTATGTCACGGAACTGGGGGCGAAGGAAACCGCGGCGAGCCGCCTTAACTTTGCCCAGTCGTTTAATGGAATGGGCTGCATCTTTGCGCCGATTCTTACCGGCCTGCTTCTCTTTTCGGACGACGGGACGATGAAGGCCGGAAACGTGGCTCTTCCGTATACGGTCATGGGGGTTGTCGTGCTGCTGGTTGCCGTTGTCTTTTCACGGATAAGGCTGCCGGAAATCAGGCATGAGGTGGAGGTGGATCATGCCGGCCGCAAAGTCAGCTTGTGGTCGCACAAGCTTTTCGTGTTCGGCCTGACCGCCCTGTTCTTTTATGAAGTGGCGGAGATTTCCATCAACAGCTTCTTCATCAATTATGTGACCGACAAGCAGTGGATGAGCTCGCGCGATGCCTCCATCATCCTCTCGTTCGGAGGTTTGGGACTGTTTATGGTGGGGCGTTTTGTCGGGAGCTGGATTATGAGCCATGTACGCGCCGAGAAGATGCTTTTCTGGTGCGCAACCGGAACTGTATGCACCACGCTGGTTGTCCTGCTTGATGCAGGCCATGTGTCATTGGCCGCTTTGCTTTGCGGATACGCATTTGAGGCCATTATGTTTCCGACCATCTTTGCTCTTTCGCTGAAAGGACTCGGAAGCCATACCAAACGCGCTTCTTCTTTTCTGATGATGTCGCCCGTGGGAGGAGCCGTAGGTCCGTTGTTTATGGGATGGATAGGCGACCACGCCGCCATGCATCTGGCCTTCTTTGTTCCTCTTGTCGGATATGCGGTTGTCTGGATGTTTGCGCGCTATGCGCTGAAGCGATAGATTGGAAACAGGCAGTTCGCGCGAATCTGATATGGAATTTCTGTTTTGTCCGTTGGAAACCCGGCAAGTCCGGGCGGACAGACAAAGTTGAAGCTTCCCGCAGAAAAGTTTGTCTTCAGTTTAGAGATACAGCCTTTTTTGCGGAAAGCTTCATTCTTTTTGAAGGCCGGCAGAAAAAGATGCCGGCATATCTTATGGAAACGATGAGATATCCTTGTGGACTACTTCTGGCAAGGAGGACAGACGGCATGGTGTCTGTTTATCTCATGGCAGGGAGGGCAGAGGGGGCAAGGCCTAGCGTCTGCTCTTTTTCCTGCTCTCGGTTTGCCCGGTGCTTTACGGAATCCCTCCGGGCGCGGAGCAAACACCTTTTCCAACTGGCGCGGGGTCAGAATCTTCTTGAACTCGTTGAAGTATTTCTTTTTCGTGTCAAGCATCTTCTGCTGTCTGTCCATGCGGTCTTCCAGAGCCTTCATGATGTCTTCGTCGGTGCGTTCTTTCTTTTTGGCTTCCTTGGCATCCTTTGCGTTCTTTGGGAGTGCGCGGGATTCCTTCATCGCCTCAAGGTATTCTTTGTAAAGCGGGGTGAACTTTGCCGCGGTCTTGTCGTCCAGCATCAGGCTCTGTTCCATCCGCTTTGTCTGGAATTCCATCATCTGTTCCGGAGTGGGACGTTTGCGCTGCTTGTCGGCAGGTTTGTTGTTCTCGCCATCCGTGTTTTGTGCAAACGCACTGCTTCCGCCCAATACTGCAACGAAGGCCAAAGCTAAAAATAAACGGTTTGTTTTCATTGTTCTTTCATTTAAAGGGTTGATAATCATGTTTGCTGGTTTAGCGCGCTTTTGTCCTTTTGACAGACGGCAGTTCCCAAGGTTTATCCGCATAGTATAATTTAACCTTGTGGAAGATTCGTTCAGGTTTTAAATTTTCTATTTTTGCAGAAAACATCGGAAATATGAAACAGACAGATGCGCAGGATGATCCCATGAAGGTAATCTTTAACTACAACAATGTGTTTTTCAGCTTTTTCTATGATAATGCGAGCGCGTGTATCCACCGTTCGCACGAATATGCCATGAACTATGTTTATTCGGGCGAGATGGTGCTTGACAACGGGAAAGAACAGATCCATGTGGGAAAAGGGGAATGCGTTTTCATTCCGCGCGACCATCATATCACCATGTATAAGAAGCCTTGCGGGGGTGAGCGTTACTGCGGAATCTTTCTGAGCTTTACCCGCAGCTTTCTCCGTGAAATGTATGCCAGGCTCAACCGGTATCAGGAGGCGGCGGATATGCCCAAGCCGGAGGTGCGGGCGGTAAAGCTCCCGAAAACGCCGGAGATTGCCAGTCTGTTTGCTTCGATGGCGCCTTATTTTGACGCCGATGAAAAGCCGCAGGACGATTTCATGCATCTGAAGCTGCAGGAAGGGCTGCTGGCTTTGCTGCATATCGACAGGCGTTTTGCGGCATTGCTGTTCGACTTCAACGAATCGTGGAAAATTGATATCCTCGACTTCATGAATAAGAATTATATGTATGAGTTTACGGTAGAAGATCTGGCTCACTATACGGGGCGCAGCCTTGCCACGTTTAAGCGCGATTTCAAGAAACTGAGCGACCTTACTCCGGAAAAGTGGCTCATACGAAAACGCCTGGAAGTGGCTTACGAACTCATGAAGCAGGGCGGCAGGCGGATTGTGGACGTTTATGCCGAAGTGGGCTTCAAGAATCCTTCTCATTTCTCAACCGCCTTCAAGAAGCAATACGGTGTTCCTCCCACCGCTGTTTCCGCGTGAAAGGTGAACTTTTCAGAAACTATATTTGAGCTTTACAGCAATGTGGCTTTGGATTCTTTGCGCTACTTTTGCCTTTGTAAATCTAAAAGTGTTAAGCGTATGAAACCATACATTGTTTGCCACATGATGGCATCGGTCGACGGACGCATTGACTGCGACATGACCGAGCGTATCGGCGGAGATGAGTATTACGATGCTCTTCGCGAACTGCATTGCGATTCAGACGTGTCAGGAAGGGTTACGATGCAGATGCACTATGCTCTGCCGGATTCCTTTATTCCTTCCGATGCCACACCGGCGGGCGGGGAGTCTGTCTGGAAAGCTGCCGAAGCCGACGGCTATACCATCGGTCTTGACTCGAAGGGAAGGCTGCAGTGGCCGGCCGCCGAAGCTGACGGACGCCCGTTCCTCGTCATAACCAGCGAGGATGTGCCGAGGGAGTATCTTGAAGTGCTGCGCCGGCAAGGGATATCGTGGATTGCAACAGGCAGGGGAGAAGCGGATCTTTCGAGAGCCGTCGAACTCTTGAACGTGCATTTCGGGGTGAAGAGGCTGGCCGTTGTGGGCGGGGGCCATATCAACGGGGCTTTTCTGAAGGCAGGTCTGCTGGACGAGGTAAGCGTGGTGATAGGTGCAGGCATCGACGGACGCAAAGGCATGACGGCTGTATTCGACGGCATTGAAGACGCTTCGTATCCAACCACTCTCCTCAAGCTGGACAGTGTGAAGCGTATCGGTGAAAATTCCGTGTGGGTGCGTTATTCTTTCTGATTATTTAAAAGATACCGGTATGAGAAATCCGTTTGGTACTTTATGTGCGGCTTTGCTGCTCTGTGCGTGCGGGACGGCAAGCCTTTCTGCGCAAGAAAAACAACTTAATGAAAATAAAATGATGGAGGAAAAATTGAATCTGGCTCAGGAATGGGACAAGGTGTTCCCGCAGAGCGACAAAGTGAATCACAGCAAGGTGGTTTTCCACAACCGTTATGGAATCACACTGGCGGCCGACCTGTATGTGCCGAAAAATGCGGAAGGAAAACTGGCGGCAATTGCCGTTTGCGGTCCGTTTGGAGCGGTGAAGGAGCAGGCGTCGGGACTGTATGCACAGGAACTTGCAGAACGCGGCTTCTTGACCATCGCTTTCGACCCTTCGTTTACGGGTGAGAGCGGGGGACAGCCCCGTTATGTGGCTTCGCCCGACATCAACACGGAAGATTTCTGTGCGGCGGTCGATTATCTCTCTACCCGTGAGGATGTGGATGCCGGACGCATCGGCATACTCGGCATCTGCGGATGGGGAGGCATGGCGCTCAATGCTGCCGGCATCGACACACGCATCAAGGCTACGGTGGCTTCTACGATGTATGATATGAGCCGCGTCACGGCAAACGGTTATTTTGATGCCATGGATGCCGGGGGACGCTATGAACTTCGCCAACAGCTCAATGCCCAGCGTACGGAAGATTACAGAAACGGCACGTATGCGCTTGCCGGAGGTGTGGCCGATACGCTGCCTGCCGACGCTCCTCAGTTCGTGAAGGACTATCATGCATACTACAAGACGCCGCGCGGCTATCACAAGCGTTCGCTCAACTCGAACGGGGGCTGGAACAAGACTTCTGCGCTGTCGTTCCTCAATATGCCTATCCTGGCCTACAGTGATGAAATCCGCAGCGCCGTGCTCGTGGTTCATGGCGAAAAGGCCCATTCGCGCTATTTCAGCGAAGACGCTTTCAAGAAGCTGAAAGGCAGCAACAAGGAACTGCTTATTGTTCCGGGAGCGAGCCATACGGACCTTTACGATAATTTTGAAAAGATTCCCTTCGACAAGATTGAAAGTTTTTACCGCACTTATTTGAAATAAGCGGCTGAAACCCTTATTTTTGCAGGCAGACCCGGATTTGTGATACGCATCGGGCCTGCCTTTGTTTTGTTTTCTGTAGCTTATGGATATGAAAAGAGTATTTTTCGGATTGCTGGTCTGCCTGGTTTCGTGTTGTGTGCAGTGTGTGGCAGAAGAAACGTTGCACGAGGATATCGCCCGTATAATTGAAAGGAAACGTGCCCGGGTGGGTGTGGCGGTCATCATTGACGGGAGGGATACGGTAACCGTCAACAATGAGGAACGCTATCCCATGATGAGCGTTTTCAAGTTTCATCAGGCACTTGCGGTGGCAGACTTTATGGACCGGAAGGGGTTGCCGCTCTCTGCGGAGATTCTGGTGAAGAAAGAGCAGTTGAAGCCCGACACGTACAGTCCGCTCAGGGACTCTCATCCGGAAGGGAACGTGTCTCTTCCCGTCAGCGAACTGCTGACTTATACCTTGCAGCTCAGTGACAACAATGCCTGCGACATCTTGTTCGATTATATAGGAGGAACGGAAATTGCCGATGCGTATATCCGTTCGCTGGGCATTGACGGATTCTCCATTTCCGCTACGGAGGATGACATGCACCGCGATCTGGATCTGTGTTACGCCAACTGGAGCACGCCGCTTTCTGCCGCACGCCTGCTGGAGGTGTTTCTTGTCCGCCGGCTTGCAGGAGATTCGTATCAGCAGTTCATAAAGAAAACGATGGTGACATGCCATACCGGAGAAAACAGGCTGAAGAAGCCGCTGAAAGGTACGGATGCGGTTGTCGGGCACAAAACGGGTACGGGCGACCGCAATTCGAGGGGCGAGCTGATTGGAACCAACGATATCGGATTCGTTTCTTTGCCCGACGGAAGACGGTATGTGATAGCCGTGTTTGTGAAAGACTCGGAGGAGTCAGCAGAAGATACGGAGCGGATCATAGCGGACATCTCGGCGGCCGTTTACCGCCATCTTTGTGTCCGGTAGTTTTCATTTTGTTTTGTCTTGGGCATAACCGGGAGGAAACGGGCCTTGCCTTCCTCTTCCTCCGGCCGGGCTTGTTCCGTAATTCTACAAAATTGTTTCAAAGGTTTTGCAAATTTGTAGATTATCTTGATGTTCGGTATTTTCGCTGGCATTATGAAAGATGTGAGAATAAAGAAAGTTCAGTCCAAGCATGAAATGGACGATTTCATCAAGTTTCCGGAAAGGCTTTATGAGGGATGTCCGTATTACGTGCCCGATATGGAATCGGATGTACGCGATACGTTTGATCCCAAAAAGAATGCGGGACTTGAATTCTCGGAGATGCAGCCGTTTGTGGCATATGATGGGGAGGGCAGAGTTGTGGGTCGCATCACCGGAATCATCAACCGCCATGCCAACGAGAAATGGAAGACACGGAATGTGCGCTTCGGCTTTATCGAGTTTGTTGACGACCGCGATGTCTCGGAGGCCTTGCTTGCTGCGGTGGAAGAGTGGGGAAGAGAGCGGGGCATGGAGTACATCCAGGGTCCGATGGGGATATTTGATTTCGATAAGGAGGGGATGCTGGTGGATGACTTCGACCAGACAGGTTCGATGATCACCATCTATAATTATCCTTATTATCCGGAGCATATGGAGGCTTTGGGGTATGAGAAGGAGGTCGACTGGGTTCAGATACGCATTGATATACCCGAAACAGTCCCTGCCAAATATGCGCGGGTGGCTCGCCTTTCGAAAGAGATGTTCGGACTTCATGTGCGCAAGCTGAACCAGAAAGATATTGACAACGGATATGGACGCAGGGTGTTCCAGTTGCTCAATGAGGCTTATTCGCCTTTGTTCGGATATACCGAGATGTCCGACCGCCAGATTGATCTGTATGTTGACCGTTATTTCCCGCTGATAAATCCGGAGATGCTGCCGGTGATAGAGAATGACAAGGGGGAATTGGTGGGTGTGGCCATTACGATGGGGAGCCTTTCGTCCGCTCTTCGCAAAAGCCGCGGACGACTCTTGCCTTTCGGATGGTATCATTTGCTCAAGGCTCTGAAATGGAAACACGATGAAAAAGCGGAACTCTTGCTTATCGCCGTGCGGCCCGACTATCAGGGCTTGGGGGTGAATGCGCTGTTCTTCGACGATCTTATTCCGATTTACAACAGGCTGCATTATAAATGGGCTGAAACCGGCCCGCAGTTGGAAAGCAACGTGAAGGAGCTTTCACAATGGAAACCTCTGAATCCCAAGCTTGTCAAACGGAGGAGGTGTTATCGGAAGAGGATCGGTTGCAGCGCTCCCGGCTCTTCACGTGAGGAGGCTTGCCAGACTTCGGCATCCTGAATCTGGAATTGTTTTATTGTTTTATATTGAAAGGTTCTTTAAGCCTCCCTTTCGGGGAGGTTTAAAGAGGTTCTGATTTTGACTTATGGAAAGAAAAGTAGTGATAACAGGAATGGGCATCTGGTCGTGCCTGGGGACGACTCTTGATGCGGTGCGCGACTCTTTATATGCAGGGCGCAGCGGTATCGTATTCAGCCGTGAACGGAAGGACGCGGGGTTTCGTTCGGCATTGTGCGCCGATATACCGCATCCGGACCTGAAGCCTTTTGTTCCGCGCAACCAAAGGCAGTTCATGCCGGAAGAAGCTCAGTATGCGTATATGGCTACGCGTGCGGCTCTGGAAAATGCCCGGCTTGATGCGGATTACATCGCTTCGCATGAGATCGGCATCATTTACGGAAATGATTCGGTGGCTGAGGCCACCATGCATGCGCTCGACAAGTTCCGCGAGTTCAAGGATACGGCGGCGTGCGGAAGCGGTGCCATATTCCAGTCGATGAACTCCACAGTCACCATGAATCTGGCATGCCTGTTCAAGCTGAGGGGAATTAATCTGACGGCTTCGGCGGCTTGCGCTTCCGGATCGCACTCCATCGGATTGGGTGCCTTGCTTATCCGCAACGGTCTGCAGGAGTGTGTGGTGTGTGGAGGTGCGCAGGAAGCCAACATGTATAGCGTGGCGGCTTTCGACGGAATCCAGTCGTTCTCCGTGCGTGAGGACGAGCCGGCAAGGGCGAGCCGTCCCTTCGACCGCGACCGTGACGGACTGGTTCCTGGGGGAGGGGCTGCGACTGTGATTCTGGAAAGCTATGAACATGCCGTGAAACGCGGTGCTCCTATTCTTGCCGAAGTGGTAAGCTGGGGCTTTTCGAGCAACGGCGATCATATCTCTACGCCAAATGTGGCAGGGCCGGCACGTTCGCTGGAACTATGCTTGCGGCACGGAGGGATAAGTCCTCAAGACATCGGCTACATCAATGCGCATGCCACTTCCACGCGTATCGGGGACAGCAGGGAGGCAGAGGCCATCGCGCAAGTGTTCGGCGACGTCAAGGTGCCGGTTACATCGACAAAGAGCCAGACCGGACACGAGATGTGGATGGCGGGTGCCAGCGAAATCATTTATTCGATGCTGATGATGAAGAGCGGGTTTATCGCCGGGAACATCAATTTTGAGAATCCGGACGAAGATTCGGCAAAGATCAATGTCCTGCCCGAAACGAAGGAGGCGCATTTCGACATGTTCCTTTCAAATTCGTTCGGATTCGGAGGGACAAACTCTACGCTGATAGTGAAAAATATGCTTTAATAGCGATGTGCAAAATAAGAAACTGTTTTGAATTTATCGTGTGCTGATTTGGGATGAGTTTTTGAGGCATTTCCGTTTGTGTGATGAGGAAGATAGCGGGCTATCTGACGAAGAACAGAAGCGGAAAAGATCAAAAAATAGTCCAAAGCACACACGAAAACGAACACATCAAGCCAAGAAAAACTTTTTGGAGAAATTCAAAACAGTTTCTAAATATCAACTGTAAAAATAGGAAATTATGACACGTGAAGAAATTGTATCAAAAGTAAATGCTTTGTTGTCGGAAGAATTTGAAGTTGAACAGGATGCTTTTGAGCCGGAAGCCAATGTGAAGGAAACGCTTTCGCTCGACAGCCTGAGTCTGGTCGATCTGGTGGCCATTATCCAGCAGACCTACAAGATAAAGATTCCGGTGGCCGACTTGCGCGAAATCAAGACTTTCAACAATTTGTACGACTATATAGAGTCGCATCTGCCGGCATGAAAAGAATTGCAGTAGAAAAGCTCATTCCGCAGCGTGCTCCTGTGATGATGGTGGACGAACTGCTGGAGGCCGAAGAAAACGGAGCCGAGGTCAGTCTGCTGGTTCGTCCGGACAATTACTTTATGGATGAGGACGGGCGGCTTGACGAAGTGGGATTGATTGAGCATATCGCTCAGTCCGCTTCGGCATTGGCTGGCTACAAGGCACTGGCAGAGGGCGTTGAGAATCCTCCGCTGGGCTATATCGGTGAGGTGAAGAGGTTCAAATGCCATTTCCGTCCATGCGCAGGTGATCTTTTGCATACGACGATATCGGTTGTGGCGGATGCCGGCGGAGTGACTCTCATTCAGGGTGTAACACGGGTGGGCGACCGCATGGCGGCCGAAACTCAAATGAAGATTTTTGTCAAACCTTGGCAGTCATGAAGCTCGAAGGTAATTATTTTCAGATTGACGCACTTCACATGGGAGCTGCTCACGGGGTGTTCTACCTCCGGCTCCTTCCCGGATGTGATGTGTATCGGGGGCATTTCCCCGGCAATCCGGTGTGTCCCGGTGTATGCCACATCGAAATGCTCAGAGAGTGTGTCATGAAACTTGTCGGTGTAAAGGTGTTTATTTCCTCTGTCAAGCAATGCAGGCTGACGGCTGTTTCCGATCCTTTAAGCTGTTCGGAACTGAAGCTGACGGTCAGTCTGGAGAAGACGGACGAAGGGTATGCCGTGTCTGCTTTGCTGGAGGATGAAGAAAAGACCTATATGGAATACCGGGGCAGCATGGCAGTGGACCTGTGAAAAAAGGATTGCGGAAGCATGAACTATGAAGTATGATGTGATAGTTGTCGGAAGCGGTCTGGGCGGACTGGAATGCGCCTCCATTCTCTCTCGGAGCGGGCTGAGTGTGCTTGTGCTCGAGAAAGGGGCGCAGGCAGGAGGCTGCATGCAGAGCTATTGCCGCAGGGGAATGTGGTACGACACAGGATTCCACTATGTGGGAGGGCTTGGCGAAGGTCAGTCGCTTTATGCTCCGTTTCGTTACCTCGGGTTGCTTGATCTGCCTTGGAAACGCCTTGACTTCTGTTTCGACCGGATATCTGTCGGGGGAAGGAACTTTGTGTTTGCGGAGGGATTCGATGAGTTTGCCCGGATGCTGGCTGAAGACTTTCCGGCAGAACGGAGTGCGCTTTGCGAGTATGCTTCTCTGTTGCGCCGCGCCGGAGAAGAGCGGTTCCTGTCCCCGGGCATGTCGGCCGGTGAGGCAGACCTGCTTTCTCCGATGTCTGGTGTGGGAGCTTATTCGTATCTGAGTGAAAAGTTCCGCAATCCTCTGCTGGTTGATGTGCTGAGCGGTGCCTCGCTGAAGATGGAATTGCGCAAGGAGTCCTTGCCTTTGTTCACTTTCGTACATGGCAACAGCAGCTTTATCGAGAGCAGTTGGAGGCTGAAGGGCGATTCTTCACTGATTGTCCGTTCGCTGGCCGACACTATTCGTTCGTACGGCGGAGAGATTATTTGCCGGTCGGAAGTGGTAGAGCTTGTGGAAAAGGGTGGAAAGCTGGTGCAGGCTGTCTGTTCCGACGGGCGGGTGTATGAAGGAAACGTTTTCGTGAGCGATGTGCATCCGGCAATCACGTGCGGCTGGGTGAAGCGGAGCGAAAGGATAAAGAAGGTGTTCCGCAGCCGGATAGGCCGTTTGAAGAACACGTTCGGGATGTGTACTGTTTCGCTCTGCATAAAGCCTCATGCGCTCCGTTATTTCAACTGGAACCATTATGTATACAGCAGACCGGGCGTGTGGACATTTTATCAGGAAGCAGAAGCTGTAGGCGGAGTGCTGGTGAGCTGCCGTGTTCCCGAAGACGGGAGCGGGTATGCACGTCAGGTGGATCTGCTCACTCCGATGAACTGGGGACAGTGTGAGCGGTGGACAGACACGGTTGTAGGTCATAGAGGCGAGGAGTATCTCCGTTTGAAAGAGCGGATGGCCGACGAGTGCATTGCGCTGGCCGATGAAGTGATACCCGGCTTGAGGGATATGGTGGAGGGGTGCTATGTGAGTACACCTCTTACTTACCGCGACTATACGTCCGTTCCTGAAGGTTCGGCTTACGGTGTGCGCAAGGATTTCAACGCTCCTCTCATGACGATGCTTTCTCCTCGTACGCCCGTTCCTAACCTGTTGCTCACGGGACAGAATCTGATGCTGCACGGACTGCATGGAGTGACAATGACTGCGCTTCTGACTTGTGCGGAGATTATCGGAAGAGAAGAACTGCGCAAGCTGGTTTTTAGGAGTTGAAGAATATAAAACAATGAAAATTATGAAATACGCATTGGTAACGGGAGGCAGCCGGGGAATAGGACGGGCTGTCTGCATCAAACTGGCCCGGATGGGCTATCAGGTTCTCGTCAATTATGCGAGCCGTACGGACGAGGCTGAAAAGACGCTCCAACTGGTACGCGAGGCGGGACAGGACGGAGAGCTGCTTAAATTTGACGTGAGCGACAGAAAGCAGGTGTGCGAAGCGCTTGAGGCATGGGAAGAACGTCATCCTGACGAATACATCGAGGTGCTGGTAAACAATGCCGGTATTCGCCGCGACAACATTCTGGCGCTCATGCCCGAGGAAGACTGGCACAGGGTGCTTGACATTACGCTCAACGGATTTTATAACGTAACGCAGGCTTTGCTTCAGCCGATGATGTTCCGTAAATACGGGCGCATCATCAACATGGCGAGCGTGAGCGGACTCAAGGGATTGTCGGGACAGACGAACTATTCGGCGGCAAAGGGCGGAATCATCGCGGCTACAAAGGCGTTGGCGCAGGAAGTGGCGCGGAAGAACGTGACGGTCAACGCTGTGGCTCCCGGGTTTATTCGGACAGATATGGTAGACGGGCTGGACGAGGCGGCACTGAAGAAGACCATTCCCGCCAACCGTTTCGGAACACCTGAAGAGGTGGCCGAACTTGTGGGATTCCTTGCCTCGCCCGAGGCTGGATACATCACAGGCAATGTGGTATCAATCAACGGAGGGCTCTACACGTGAAAACGCTTGAGGATATTTGCCGGGTGCAGGTGAAGTTCAGCGAAATCGATTCCATGCGTAGGGTGTGGCACGGTTCTTTTGTCACTTATTTTGAAGACGGACGCGAGTCGTTCGGAAGACGGTATCCCGGAATTGGTTATGCGGACATGCAGCGTGAGGGAATTTATGCGCCTGTTTACGACCTGCATGTGAAGTATCTGGCACCATTGGCTCTGAACGATAGGGCGGTTATTCATACGGCTTATGTGCATCATCCGGGTGCCCGGCTGGACTATCATTACCGGGTGTATCGCGAGAGCGACGGAGTGCTGTGTGCTGAGGGTGATACGGTGCAGCTCTTCATTGACGAGAGCGGAGAACTGATGTTGGAAGAGCCGGCATATTATCGGGAATGGAAGGAGAGATTCCTTCTTTCTTCGGGCGGGAAATAACTTAAATGTATTGTGATATGTCGAACGAAAATATAAAGTCAACTTATAAGTCGAACGATACGGAAGAGTGGCTCGACAAAGTATGGACGCGTCCCATAGGCTACCGCTGGGCGCTTCTGTTCGAGCGTCTGGGTGTCCATCCTAACGCGGTTACCGTACTTTCAATGATCATCGGGGCAGGCTCGTCGCTTTTTTTCGTCCACGGTTCCTACCGTACGGAAGGCTGGGAAGGGCTTTGGATGAATGTGGCAGCAGTCATGCTTCTGGCATGGGCCAATTTCTATGACAGCGCCGACGGGCAGCTGGCACGTATGACGGGGAAAAAGACCCGTCTGGGACGGATTCTCGACGGAGCGGCGAGCGAGGTATGGTTTATACCCATCTACCTGTCACTGGTTTGCCGGTTCTATAACCATCACACGCTTGAGTTCAGTTGGATGGGACTTGAAGACACTCCTCAGAACACATGGATCGCCACGCTTCTGCTGCTTGTCCTGGTGCTGTATTCCGGTTTCGGATGCCATAGCCGCCAGTGCGGGATAGCCGACTATTACCGTCAGGTCCATCTGTTTTTCCTGAAAGGAGAGGCGGGAAGCGAGCTTGATAATTCCGTGCAGCAGCAGAAGCTTTACGATGAAACCCCGTGGAAAGGGAACTTTCTCTGGAAAGCGTTTCTGAAGACATACGTCAACTATACCCGGACGCAGGAGAAACAGACTCCAAACTTCCAGCGGCTGATGAAATGCCTGCGCGAAAAGTATGGGGCGACCGAGAACATTCCGCAGGCTTTCCGTGACAGGTTTCGCGAGCTGTCGCTTCCGCTGATGAAATGGACGAATGTCCTTACGTTCAATACCCGGGCAATCGTGCTCTATACCGTATGTCTGATCGACCTGCCTTGGCTGTATTTCGTGTTCGAGGTGGTAGTCATGTCAGCTCTTGCCCGATACATGCGGGCCAGGCATGAACGTTTCTGCAAGAGATTGTGCGAAGAAATATAATGGTTTCACTCCGCTCTCACCGACCGGATTTTAAATGAAGAATAGAATGAAAATCAGAACAATATGTTTGTTGCTTTCTTTGCTCGCCGCGGTGTCCGCCTTCGGGCAGACTGCGCTTTTCAAAGGCATTGTAACCGATTCGGTGAGCGGAGAGCCTCTGCCGTATGCTTCCGTGCAGTTGGAATCGACGGGAAAAGGGGCAATGACGGATGCGGACGGAAGGTTTTCATTCACCGCTTCAAAGAAGAGGGCCGTGCTTGAAGTTTCTTATTTGGGATACGACACGAAAAAGGTGCGAGTAGAACCGGGCAAGTCGGGCAACCTGCATGTACGGCTGGTGCCTTCGGGCATCGCACTGGAGGAAGTGATCGTGAAGCCGAAGCGTGAACGCTATCGCAGGAGGGACAATCCTGCCGTGGCTTTTGTGCGCAAGGTGATTGACGCGCGCGACGGGAATGATCCGCGCAACCGCGACTATTTCAGCTACGACCGTTACGAGCGTATCGTGTTTGCCCTGAACGATTATGTTCCGAAAAAAAGAGCTGACGGGAAGACGGGCAAGTTTGATTTCGTGGCCGACTTTGTAGACACGCTTGAGGTGGGCACCACAATTCTGCCCGTTTCGGAAAAGGAAAAGCTGGAGCATGTCTACTGGCGCAAGTCACCGAAATCGGAAAAGCGTGTGGTGGTGGGAGCGAAGTCGTCGGGGGTAGACGAGGTGTTCTCGCGCGACGGTGTGCAGCAGTTCCTGGATGAAGCTTTCAAGGAGGTGGACATCTTCCAGAACAACATACCCCTGTTTCTCCAGCGTTTCGTGAGTCCTCTGTCCACTATCGGTCCGGCGTTTTACAAGTATTATCTTCTCGATACGCTGCAAGTGGAAGGCAAGCCGGTGGTCGATCTGGGCTTCGTGCCTTTCAACTCGGAGTCGTTCGGGTTCACGGGACATCTGTTTGTGCCTCTCGATTCAACTTATTTTGTTCGGCGGGCGATTCTGAACGTACCGAAGGACATCAATCTGAATTTTGTGTCGGGCATGACTATCGAACAAACCTTCGAGCGCGCGGCAGACGGCACCCGTATCATTACGAAAGACGACATCCGCATAAACTTCAAGATTATCGAGAAGTCGAACGGGTTTTACGCCCAGCGTCTGAATGCCTACAGTCACCATTCGTTCGATCCTCCTTCGGAGGAGCGGGCGCGCGTGTTCTCAGAAAACGCTCCCGTGATTGTGGCTGACGACGCTTACAAGAAGGGAAACGATTTCTGGGAAGCCAGCCGGCCTGACGAACTGAAGAAGAAAAACCCTAACTCCGTAGAAAAGCTGATGGCTAAGTTCCGTTCGGTTCCGGTGTTCTACTTCGTGGAGAAAGCGGTTTCCATACTGGTGTCGGGCTATATTCCTACCGACAAGAATCCGGAGAAGAACAAGTTTGATCTTGGACCGATGAACAGCACCATCAACGGGAATGCCATCGAAGGGGCGCGCTTCCGTGTGGGCGGAGGAACCACCCCTGTCTTCAACAAACACTGGTTTTTCGAGGGATACGCTGCCTATGGCACGAGGGACAAGAAGATGAAGTATGATGCGCTTGTAGAGTATTCGTTTAACCCGCGGAAGGATTTCCGTCTGGAATATCCGATGCATTCCCTCCGCTTCGAGTATATGTATGACATCAACAAGCTGGGGCAGAACTATATGTATACCAGCAAAGACAACGTGATGCTGGCCATCCGGCGCAAGAAGGACACGCGTGCCACTTACCTGCGCAGGGCGGAACTGACTTACACGCGCGAACATTACAACGGAATATCTTACGGTGCCGTGGTGCGCAACTTCAGGGAGTACGCCACTCCCTATGCGGAGTTCAACCGTATCGGGGCAGACGGAAGTCTCAGTCCGGTGGGCCGCTACGACATGACCGAACTGGAACTGAAATTCCGCTACGGGCGCAACGAGCGTTTCTACCAGACACGCACGCAGCGTGTGCCGATCACCTATGATGCGCTGATCTTCAACCTCAGCCATACCATGGCCCGGAAAGGGCTGCTGGGCTCGTCGTTCAACTATCACCGCACGGAGCTGGGCGTACAGAAGCGGTTCTGGTTCTCGGCGTTCGGCTATGCCGACCTGATAGCGAAGGCAGGAAAGGTGTGGAGCAAGGTGCCTTATCCGCTGCTCATCATTCCGAATGCCAACCTGACCTACACAATCCAGCCGGAAGCATATACCAATATGAATGCCATGGAGTTCATCAACGACGAATACATGTCGTGGGACCTTACTTATTATCTGAACGGAAACCTCTTCAACCGCATTCCGCTCATCAAGAAACTGAAGTGGAGGGAGGTGTTCTGCTTCCGCGGCCTGTGGGGACATCTGACCGACAAAAACAATCCGATGAAGAACGGGGAGGGGCTGTATGCCTTTCCCGCCGGATCGGGAACGATGGGCAGAGCACCCTACATGGAAGTGAGCGTGGGCATCGAGAACATTTTCAAGTTCCTTCGGCTAGACTATGTGTGGAGGCTCAACTACCTCGACAATCCGGACATCCAGCGCCGGGGAGTACGTGCAACCATGCGTCTGTCGTTCTGAGTTGGAAATGCATGGCCGGAAGTTGCCGGAGGGGAAGCGGAACCGCCACGGAGTTTGTCTTGTCAGACTGCCGGTTGTGTCTTTTGCCTGCCGGCTCCCGGTCTTTTATCCGAAATCCGCTTCCCGTTCCACCTGTATCTTCTTTCCTGTAACGGGATGTACGAATTCGAGGGAAGCCGCATGAAGATACATCCGCTCTGCCCTGTGTCCGTAGAGTTCGTCGCCCACAATGGGGTGTCCCAGTCCCAAAGGATGAGCCGCATGTACGCGGAGCTGGTGCGTGCGTCCGGTCAGCGGATAGAAGTCCACCCATGTCCTTCCGCCCTCTCTTTTCTTCACCCGATAGCGTGTTACGGCAGGCTTTCCGCGTTCGGTGCTTGCCATTTGCCGGGGTCGGTCGGTCGGATCGGGGCAGAGCGGCAGTTCGATGCACCCCTCATCCGTTTCCACAGTTCCTTCCAGTATGGCCTCATACTTTTTCCGCATGTTGCGCGTTTCGAAGAGTGCTTGAAGCTTCTGGTGTACCTCTTTGGTCTTGGCCGCCAGAAGCAGCCCCGAAGTGGCCATGTCGAGCCGATGGACGAGGAGAGGACCTGTGGCCTGCGGATAACGTTCGCGCAGTCGTTCGAGTACCGAGCCGATTTCGTCCTTTCCCGGCACGGAAAGCATTCCGGCCGGCTTCTCTACAATCACGATCCATTCGTCCTCATAAACGGTTTCGAGCGGTGTCGTGCGGTGGATATCTTCCTGAAGCGGATTCTTTTCCACCTCCAGCCCCTCAAGCATGTGGCGCAGGATTGGTCCGCACTTCCCCCTGCATGAGGGGTAGAAATGCCCGTGGATACGGATTTCTTCCTTGGGCGAGTCACCCCACCAGAACTCGCCCATTGCCAGCGGACGCAGACGATGCAGGTAGGCAAACTGGAGCATTTTGGGCAAGGCGCATTCTCCGGCTCCGGCGGGAGGTATTCCTTGCGGCGTGTCCCTGAAGATTTCGAGCAGATCTTTTTCTTCGCCCCGCGCATTGAGCATCCGGAAACGTGCGAAGAGCTTGAGCTGGAGAGCTGCCGAGCGCGATTTCCTTTCTCGCTTCAGCCGCAGTATTTCCGTTTCCTGTTCGTCGAGAGCAGTCTTCAGTGTTTCCTCTTCCGCTTTCAGCTTTTTTTCAAGCCGCTTGTATTCGGCTTTCTGAAACTGGCTCTCGCGTATCAGATCCTGCTCCGTTGTTTCGTCAGTTCCCAGTTTCCTCAGTCTGTCTCTCCGCTGCTTCTCCTCCTTCAACTGCCGGCGTGCGCCGGCCAGCCGCAGGGCTGCCTCGTTTTGCCATTCGGCATATTCCTTTTGTCGCGCAAGATATTCGGGCGAGCTTTCCATCTCTTCAATCCGCCGGTTGATGGCGGAGATGTTCGCCTCTTCGGTGCGGAAGAATCCCTCAGGCCGCAGCAGGTCGTAGACGGGAGGGACGAAATACGCGTGCAGGTTGCTTCCGGCCAGATTGCCCGAGAAGGCCGCCACGAATCCTGCTTCTCCCTTGGTGTCTTCCACTACGAGCACGCCGAACATCTTTCCCTTTGCCAGCTCCTCCGCCCAGTCCGTGCGTGCGGAGAGGTAAGCCTGCACCTCCCCGGCAGCCTGTACGACCAGCGGGTGCGGTGTGTAGAAAAACGGAAACGTGAAAGCCGGCGGCAGGGAAATGCCGTCGGCGCTGCGGTTGAACCGATGAATGCGGTCGGTATATGCGTGTTCCATGAATCGGGAGCGTCAGATCATTTCGCGCTGGCGGCAGAAGCATCCTGCGAACTGTTCGCTCACGTTTTCCACCCTGTTTCTGAACAGTCCGTATACGGCCGATCCCGATCCGGTCATCGAGGCATAGGTTGCTCCGATGTCGTAGAGCTTGTCTTTGATGGCGGCTATTTCGGGATGTCTGGCAAATACGCTTTCCTCAAAGTCGTTCTTCATGCAGTCCCTCCATTCCTCCACCGGCCTGCGGATAATCTCCTTGAGCGATGTTTCGGGACGGCGCGGACGGATTCCGCCATAGGCTTCGCGCGTTGAAACGCTGATGTCAGGCTTGACGAGCACCAGTGTATAGTCGGCCAGCGAGAGGCTGACACGCTCGAACACGTTCCCTGTTCCGGTGGCGAATACCGGCTGGTTCTGGATGAAGAAGGCACAGTCCGCCCCCAGCCGTGCGGCATGCTTTTCCATCTCTTCGATGCTCATTCCGAGTCGGAACTTCTCGTTCAGTGTCTTGATCATGAAAGCGCAGTCGGACGAGCCTCCTCCCAGTCCTGCCCCTGTAGGGATATGCTTGAACAGGTGGATGTCTACGGGAGGCAGGCTGTAGGCATCGCTGAGCAGTGTGTATGCCTTGACCACGAGGTTGTCTTCGGGCGATCCGTCGAGCGTGCTTCCGCTTACACGTAGTCTGTAAGGTTCGCCGGTATTTTCCAGACGGTTCACTTCGAGGGCATCCTGGAGGTTGATGGGATAGAATACGGTTTCCAGATTATGGTATCCGTCGGGACGCTTCTCCACCACGTTGAGTCCGAGGTTTATTTTGGCGTTAGGAAAAGTGATCATAATGCAGTGTCTTTTTTTGGTTTTTTCAAAGGTAGTGAATCTTTTGAAAACGCGCAAGTCCGGGAGCGTCCTTTTACTGAGAGAGAATGCCCGGGTGTTCTGGTGCGAAATCCATTGCGTCCGTCCGGATGTCCGGAACAAATCGGGAACTTCCCGCAAAAGAAGTTTGTTTTCAGCCTGAAGACGTGTATCTTTAGGCTGAAGACATATATCTTCACGCTGGAGATTTGCATCTCCAGGCTAGAGATACAGATTTTTCTGCGGAACGTCCGCTTTTTTATGCGGCGTGAGCAATGAAGTTGGACTTGTGAATCGTTGCATTCGGCTGAATCGCTTGGTTTCCCCTCATTCAAATTCCAGTACGAAAGTTGTGTTCCATCCGTTGGTTCCTGACTTCAGCAGCGTGATGGTTCCTCCCGAAAGCTTCATGATCTGCCGCGAGAGTGACAGCCCGATGCCGCTCCCTTCTTTCTTGGTGGTGAAGAAAGGCACGAAAATCTCCTCAGCCTCGTTTTCGGGTATGACGGGACCGTTGTTGCTTACGTAGATAAACACATGCTCGTCGGCCGTAGACGAATAGGCGCGGAGGTGGATGCGTCCCTTCCGCTCGCCGATAGCCTGCACCGCGTTCTTTATCAGGTTCAGCAGCACCTGCCGGATCAGGTTCGGGTCGGCGTAGAGCATCAGTTCCGAAGGCTCGATGAGTTTGGTGAACGTAATGTGTCCGGGGATGATGTGAAGCTCCTCAATCTGCGCCGCCAGCTCCGTGACGTAGAACGGCTCGGGCGAAGGCTTTTGCAGGGACGAGAATTTCCGGTAGCTGTCGACAAACGAAATCAGTCCCGCCGAAGTGTCGCGGATAGCCCGTATGCCCTCATAGAGAGAAGAGTGTATCACATCGTCGCGCTTCATGAAGGTTTCGCTGAGCGATGAGATCGGGGCGATGGAGTTCATGATTTCGTGTGTCAGGACGCGGGTCAGCCTGATCCATGAGTCCAGCTCCTTGCTGTCCATTTCGCTTCGTATGTCATTCAGCGTAAGGATGCGTACAGTCTGGTTTCCCAGCTCCATTTCCGAGGCGCGGACCGCCAGTTGGATTTCGCCCTTTGATGTGTTCAGATGGAGGTTGCACCGTTCGCCGGAGCTCAGGCGGCAGAGCGTTTCCGGGACATCTTTCCCGTAGCGTTCCAGTTGGCCGAGCGTGCCCAGCACAGGGAGTCCCAGCAGTTTGGCTGCCGCAGGGTTGCTCTGCATGATGGAATGGTCTTCTTTCAGCACGATGATGCCCGTGCTTACTCCCGACAGAATCTGTCCGTAGAAGTGCTCCTGCTGTTCCATGAGCTGCTTCTGCCCGGCCATCATCTCGCCGAACTGGTTGAGCGTGTCCTGAAGGATGCGCTCTCCTTCTGCCAGTCCCTGCATGGGGAGGCGGAACGAATAGTCGCGGTTGCGGATGGCTTCGAGCATGAGCCAGCTCCGTTCCTTCAGCCGGTGCCTCATCACCAGGAAGATGATGAAGGAGAGCAGGCACATGGCACTTCCTCCGGCCATATATGCCAGACTCCGGGTGCAGACGCCCAGTGTGAGTGCAGCCGTGCCCGCTGTCAGAAGCGCTATGCGCGTTCCCGCCGATAATAGATGTCTAGATGCCATACCGTTTCATTTTGTTGTAGAGGGTCTGTCTTGTTACTCCCAGCTGCGCGGCGGCCTGCGACAGGTTTCCGCTGCACTTGCCGATGGCTTTTATGATGAGGCTTCGCTCCATCTCGTCAAGGGTCTGCATGTCTTCTTCTGTCTGCGCTTTCCGGTCCGGTTCGGGGTGGTGCGCAGGGGCTAGCTGCAAGGCGTCGGTCTTCACTTCGTCCCCGTCCGAAAGGATAGCCGCCTTTTCTATCACATGCTGCAGTTCGCGGATATTCCCGTACCACGGGCACGAAAGCAGGAGTTTGCGGGCTTCCTCATCGAATCCTTGCAGGTTCCGTCCGTATTTCGCGGCATACCGTTTCAGGAAGAGTCCGGCCAGCGGAAGGATGTCTTCTTTCCGTTCGCGCAGGGCAGGGATATGCAGATGGATGGTATTGATTCGGAAGAGCAGGTCTTCGCGGAATTCTCCTTTGCGCACCATCTCGTCCAGATCGCGGTTTGTGGCGCATATCAGGCGGATGTCGGTAGACTGTGGACGGTTGCTTCCTACCCGCACGAAACTTCGTTTCTGGATGGCGGTCAGCAGTTTTGCCTGAAGGTGGTAGGGCAGGTTGGCAATTTCGTCGAGAAAGAGCGTTCCGCCGTTGGCTGCCTCGAATCGGCCGATGCGGTCGGCGTGTGCGTCGGTGAACGAACCTTTCACGTGGCCGAACAGTTCGCTCTCGAAGAGCGATTCGGTGATGGCTCCCATGTCGGCCGTCACCATCGGTCCGTTGCGCCGGTTCGAGAGGCGGTGGATTTCGCGCGCCAGCATGTCCTTGCCTGTTCCGTTTTCGCCGGTGATGAGGATGTTGGCATCGGTGGCGCTCACTTTGTCCACCAGCATACGGAGCGGCTTGACGGCTTCCGACTCTCCCCAGTACATTGCTCCCTCGTCCGGCATCTGTGGGGCGAGCTGTTTCTTCTTGTCTTTTCCGTTTCCTTTCCGGTATGCTTCGAGCAGGGTCTGCACCAGTCTGCCGTTTTCCCAGGGCTTCACCACAAAGTCCGACGCTCCGTCTTTCAGTCCTGTGACCGCCAGGTTTATGTCGGCGTATGCCGTAAACAGCACCACCTGTATCTGCGGCTTCATCCGTTTGATTTCGCGGAGCCAGTAAAGGCCCTCGTTTCCGTTGTTGATGCCCGACGAAAAGTTCATGTCGAGCAGAATGAGGTCGACGGGTTCTTGCCTGATCAGCGTGGGGAGTGTGGTCGGCGAGCTGAGGGTGAGTACCTGTGCGAAATGTTCTTCCAGCAGATAGCGGAGCGAGGTCAGTATGTTTTGGTTGTCGTCGACAATCAGAAGTGTGCCTTGTTTTGCCATGGTGTGTATTGTCTGTTTTTATGTGATGCAAATTTATGGAAAAAAGTCTGCGCCTCAAACGGAAGCAGTGACAAATTATTTTACACGCAGTGTATAAATTTTTGACACTTTTACGGAATTCCTCTTACTGCTATGTGCTGTTTTTCAGATGATTGCTGTTTTGGCACGGACTTTGATTCATGAATATCGGATGAATGACTTTTTTATATTTTTGATTTCAGACATGAATATGACAAGCAACGTGAAATTTATCTGTATGGCGGTGGCCGGATGCTTCGCGCTTCATGGTGAGGCGCAGGAAGTGTGGAGTGTGGACCGGTGCATGGCATACGCCGTCGGACATAACCATACGGTGAAGCAGCGCCTTCTGGAGGCGAAAAACTATGAACTCGACCGGCTGCAGGCCATCGGGAGCTTTCTGCCCGGAGTGAGCGGAAGCACGGGAGTGCAGTACAATTTCGGTCGTTCGGTAGACCCCGAAACCAATACCTATAATAATGTGTCCACTTTCAACAACTCATACACGCTGGAGGGGTCGCTGACCGTTTTTCGCGGAGGGAGCCTGGTCAATGAGCTGCGCCGATCGAAGGCCGCCGTCCTTTTGGGAAAGGCCGCCCTTCAGGAAGCGCGCGACAATACGGCGCTCGAAACCTTTCAGGCTTACATCGATGCGCTCTATTGCTACGGAACGGAGCGTCTGGCGCGGAAGAAGCTGGCGGAAAGCGATTCGCTGCTCTACAAGACCCGGCGCCAGGAAGAGCTGGGACTGAAGGGACTGGCGGATGTGGCGCAGATGGAAGCCCAGCAGGCTACTGATGCTTATAATCTGACGCGCCAGCGTAACCTGTTTGAAACGGCCATGCTGACGCTGAAGCAGAAGATGAATTATCCGGCATCAGAGCCTTTGGTGCTTGATACCTGCCTGCTTGATGCAAGCCCTCTTTCTTTCGTGAAGCTCTCGGCCGACTCTCCGGAGGATGTGGTGAGTGCGGCATTGAGCACCAATCCCACTTTGCATCAGGCGGAAATGAACAAGCGAATCGCTCTCATGCAGCGCAAAGGTTCGTGGGCGAACATCCTGCCTCAGATTACGCTTTTCGGAGGCGTTTCTTCTTCCTACTACAAAGAGCTGCACAAGGACGGGTACGACAGCTTCGGGAGGCAGTTCCGGAACAACCTGGGGCAATATTTCGGGGTGAGCATGAGCATTCCGCTTTTCAACCGCTTTTCGGGGGCGGTAAGCATGCGCCAGGCACGCAACAACTACCGCATAGCCAGCGAGCAGTACGAGGAGCAGAAAACCGAACTTCAGAAGCTGGTGCTTCAGGCGGTGCAGGACCGTGAAGGCTATCTGAAAGAAACGGTGCAGATGGAAAAGAAAGTGGCTTCCGACTCGCTGGCCTATCATGTGACGCGCCGCAAGTTCGAGGAGGGGCTGATGACTTCGCTCGATGTGCAGAACAGTGCCGCCACGCTTCTCGAAAGCGAAACGCTGTTCTTGCAGAGCAAGCTCACCTATGTGCTGAAATGCAGGCTGGTGGACTATTACAAGGGAGAGGAGATAATCAATTGTCGGTTAAACGTTGAGAACTGAAAACATAACCTTAAACTGTCAACTATTTACATTATGGATATTCAACTGGAAAAGAAAAAAGGTATCAGAAAGCAGCACATCCCTTATATCGCAGGGGGAGGGGCAGTGCTGGCGTTGCTGCTTTGGATTGTGTTCGGCAATCATGCTTCTACACTGAAGGTGGACGGACGCTCGCTGAACATTGCGGAAGTGACTTATGGAGAGTTTAACGACTATATCCGGGTGAACGGGCAGGTGCAGCCCATCTCGGTAGTGCAGCTCAGTCCCGAGGAGGGAGGAATCGTACGCGAGAAGGTGGTGGAGGAAGGTGCCCACGTAAAAAAGGGTGACGTGATTCTCCGCCTGAGCAACTCGAACCTCGATCTTCAGATTCTGAATGCCGAGTCGGAACTGGCCGAAAAGCAGAACCTGCTCCGAAACACGCAGGTCACCATGCAGCAGGACAAGCTGAACAACGAAACCGAAAAGGTGCAGCTCGACGTGGATGCGCGCCGCAAGCTCCGCACGTTCAACCAGTACGAGCGGCTCTATCGGGAGCGGCTCATCAGCCGGGAGGAATATTTGCAGGCAAAGGAAGACTATGAGGTTTCCGTAAAGAAGCACGGACTGGTGACGGAGCGTCTGGTGCAGGATTCCATTTATCGTACCATTCAGATGGATCAGATGGAAGACAATCTGCAGAACATGCGGAAGAACGTGCTTCTGATCCGCGAACGCAAGGACAAGCTGGAGGTGCGCGCACCGATTGACGGGGAGCTGGGACTGCTCGACGCGGAACTGGGACAGAACATCACCGCAGGACAGATGGTGGGACAGATCAATGACCTCTCGGACTTCAAGATCGAGGCGATGATTGACGAGCATTATATCGACCGGGTGACCAACGGGCTTCCCGCCACATTCGAGCGTCAGGGATCGCAGTTCAGCCTGAAGGTGCGCAAGGTGTATCCTGAAGTGCGTGAGGGACGGTTCCGCACCGATTTCGTGTTCCAGGGAAAGCGTCCGGAAAACATCCGGAGCGGGCAGACTTACTATATCGACCTTCAGTTGGGAGAGCCTACCCAAAGTGTGCTCAT
Source organism: Bacteroides sp. ET225 (assembly GCF_024733745.1). NCBI lineage: Bacteria > Pseudomonadati > Bacteroidota > Bacteroidia > Bacteroidales > Bacteroidaceae > Bacteroides > Bacteroides sp. ET225. Next base: position 41,793 of record NZ_JANRHN010000027.1, read on the forward strand.
CCCGAAAGGAACTTTCTTCCAGATGACCGGAGGAAACTGGATATTCGTGGTCGATAAAGACGGGAAGAAGGCTTACCGGCGCAAGATACGCATCGGGCGGCAGAACCCTCAGTATTACGAAGTGACCGAAGGACTGGAAAAAGGTGAAAAGGTTATCGTTTCCGGCTACGAAGGCTATAAGGACAACGAGGTGCTTGTTCTGAAATGAATGGAGCCTGAAGATAAAAAACTGACCGCTCATCTTGACGGACTTCACGGCTCGTTTCCGGCGAGATGTGCGGACAGGTGTGAAAGGAAAAAACGACAGAATATACGATGAGATAACTGTAAGAAAACATGAAGACTTATTTTACATTCTTGGAGCGCAACAGGCTCTTTACGTTTGTCAATGTGGCGGGGCTGAGCATTTCGCTGATGTTTGTGTTCCTCATCGCCGACATGGTGATGCGCCAGCTTACCGTGGACAAGGATTTGAAGGATGTGGACCATACTTACCTGTTCGCTTCCGAGGAATACTTCGGTGCGCATTATGTGCTGGGCGAGCGTTTAGCAAACCGCTATCCAGAAATAGAGGATTGGTGCGTGAGCACGAATTGCGCGGGAATAGGTGATGAGTATGCAGATGTGGATGGGAGGAAATACGATGTGAAAGTACTGGTGGCAAAGGATAACTTTTTTACATTTTTCGGTTTCCCGCTACTGGAAGGGAACCCTGCCCAAGTGTTGTGCGATGATTACAGCGTAGTGCTCTCGCGCTCGGCGGCCAATCGCATTTTCGGAAAGGAAAACGCGTTGGGGAAGTCCATCCGTATGAACTTCACTGACGGACATGTCTATACTGTGACGGGAATCATGGAGGATATAGGCAATTCCATCTTCCCTTCGGAAACAGAGATGGTGTTTCCTTTTGAGACAATGAAATACATTAATACTGCCGCCGCCATCGAGAACACTGGCATGCAGAACTTCGGAGGGGCGAATCTTTTCATACATGTGCCCGAAGGGGTGGATCCGAACGCCAAAAATGCTGACATGCTGGCATGGCTCAAGACGTTTGCCTGGCCTTATCTCTACGGAACGTACTCAAAGGCTTGTTGGGTGCCGATGCGTGATGTGTATTTCTCCGAAATGGAGTGTACGAACATGAATCAGTATAGCCGGAGGGTGATGACGGTGATGGCTGTGGCAGGTTTGCTGGTTCTTCTAATGGCTGTATGTAACTATGTGAGCATGAGTGTGGCGCAGACTTCGTACCGCGCCAAGGAAATGGCTACGCGCAGGTTGCTCGGTTCGACTCCGAACTGCATTTTTTGGCGGATGATGTTAGAGTCGTTGGTAATGATTGTTGTAGCCTTTGTGGCTGCCTTTCTTCTGGCTGTGCTTGCAGAGCCGTATGTGATGGAGCAACTGAAGACGAGGCTGGACATCGTGGGTGACCTGACTCCGGAAACCGCGTTCTGGTATGTGGTGGGAATCGTGCTGATTTCAGCGGTGTCGGGACTCGTCCCGGCCACAATACTCTCAAGATACAACCCGATGGATGTAGTGAAGGGCACGTTCAGGCGGAAGACTAAGACGGTGTACCTGCGTTTGCTTTATGTCGTGCAGTGCGGACTCACGACGGCTCTCCTTTCTTGCGCGCTCTATCTTGGGGTTCAGTTCTTCCGAATCCTTGATGAGCCGTTGGGATATAGCTACGGGCATGTGCTTTGCTTTCCCAATATGAGCGAAACAAAGAATCTCGCCCGTTTCCGTGATGAGGCACGCCGGCTTCCGTTTGTAAAGAACGTCTGCTTCACGCGTGGCTTTCCAGTGGACGGGGGTAATAGCTCGCTTTCCGAGTTCAACGTGAAGGGTAGGTCAGCTCCTATAGGTTTCCGACTTTTTGTGGCCGATTCGTCTTTCCTTTCCATTTTTCATATACCATTGGAAAAAGACTACGGCCTGTCTCCTTCACCTTCAAGTTATTATTTGAGCCGCCGTGCCTACAAGGAACTTGCCTTGGATGACAGTGCTTCTTCTGTAATGAACGCCGAGGGATCTTGGAAATTGAACATCGCCGGGCGCATCCCCGACTTCCAACTCCGTTCGGCTTTAGAGAAGCCCTGTCCGATATTGCTCCAGATTTTCCCGTCCGATAGTATCGCCTATCCGTGGGACGTACTGATAGAAACATATGACGGAGATTTGGAGGCCCACAAGAAGCGGCTTGATGCACTTTATTCGGAAATGATCGATGGGGTTCCGTTTGAGTCAAGGTGGTACGATGATTTGTTGTTGGATTCCTATTCCGATATTATTCGTGTGGGTAAGGTAATCGGAGTGTTCACGTTTGCCGCCTTGCTTATCTCCCTATTGGGACTTACGGCCATGAGCGTTTACTTCATAGCCCAGCGCAAGCGCGATATGGCGATACGTAAGGTATTCGGTTCCAGTCCGCTCAGCGAGCAGAGCCGGCTGATGCGCTTTTCGTTCAGTTCGGCCCTTGTCAGTCTGATAATCGCCATTCCCCTGATGTGGTTCGGAATCATGCAGATAGACAAGATCGTTACTTTTAAAAGCTGTTTCCCATGGTGGGTTCCGGTGGCCGCCTTTCTGACCATATCCTTCATTTCGCTGGTGGCGGTATGGCTCATTGGCCGGAGTGCTACGCGCGAGAACCCGGTGAACAATCTGAAGACGGAGTGACTTTACCATTTACAGACTTTTTT
>NZ_JANRHN010000028.1:0-43970 GCF_024733745.1 Bacteroides sp. ET225
GTGTATGCGTTGGTGTATGCGCCACTGTTCAAAAGTGTATGCGTGGTGTATGCAAGTACTGTTTATTTGACTCATTTTTTTGCGGACAAATGTACGAACCGCCTAAAAACAACTTAGGCTGTAATGTATGAAAAACAGTCCATTACAGCCTAAATCAATGATTATCTTATACTATTTATGCTTCCTCTATTGCAGCCTGCGCCGCAGCCAGTCGGGCAATAGGCACGCGGAACGGAGAGCAGCTTACATAATTCAAGCCCACTTTATGGCAGAACTTGACTGATGACGGTTCGCCTCCGTGTTCGCCGCAGATGCCGCATTTCAAGCCGGGACGTACAGAGCGTCCTTTTTCTACAGCCATCTTGATGAGCTGGCCTACGCCGTTCTGGTCGAGCACCTGGAAAGGATCCACTTTCAGAATCTTCTTTTCCAAGTATACAGGCAGGAACGAAGCGATGTCATCGCGTGAATAGCCGAAAGTCATTTGAGTCAGGTCGTTTGTTCCGAACGAGAAATACTCTGCATGTGAAGCGATACGGTTTGCTGTCAGTGCGGCACGAGGTATTTCAATCATCGTACCCACTTTGAACGGCACTTCAACTCCTTCTTGTCTGAACACGCGCTCGGCGGTAGAGCGGATTATTTTTTCCTGCGCTTCAAATTCATACAGGATACCGATGAGCGGCACCATGATTTCCGGATGCGGATCATATCCTTCCTTCTTCAGCTCGCATGCTGCACTTAGAATGGCTTCTGTCTGCATTTCAGTGATTTCCGGATAAGTGTTTCCCAAACGGCATCCGCGATGTCCGAGCATCGGGTTGTGTTCGCACAGGCTGTCTACACGCTGGCGTATGTATTCCACTGTAACGCCCATGGCTTTGGCCATTTCTTCCTGTCCTTTCAGGTCGTGCGGAACGAACTCATGCAGGGGAGGATCGAGCAGACGGATGTTTACCGGATAGCCGTCCATGGCCTTGAAAATGCCCTTGAAGTCGTTCTTCTGGTAGGGCAACAGTTTTGCGAGTGCCTTTTTGCGTCCTTCAACGTCCGGCGCCAGAATCATTTCCCTCATGGCGATAATCTTCTGGTTCTCGAAGAACATGTGTTCCGTGCGGCAGAGGCCGATACCTACAGCACCGAATTTGCGAGCCACTTCCGCATCGTGCGGCGTATCTGCATTGGTGCGGACCTGCAGGCGTGTATACTTGTTGCACAAATCCATCAGCTTCGCGAAATTGCCCGACACTTCAGCGGCCTTAGTCGGCACTTCGCCCTGATAAACTTCGCCTGTGCTTCCGTTGAGAGAGATATAGTCGCCTTCCTTCAGGACAACGCCGTCGATTTCTACAGTGCGCGACTTGTAGTCAACGTTGATAGCTCCCGCACCCGATACGCAGCATTTGCCCATGCCTCGCGCCACTACGGCAGCGTGTGAAGTCATACCTCCGCGGGCAGTCAGGATACCTTCTGCAACAGTCATTCCGGCCAAGTCTTCCGGCGAAGTTTCTATGCGTACCATGATCACGCGGCGTCCTTCGGCATGCCATTTGGCTGCGTCCTCGGCGAAGAATACGATCTGGCCGGTTGCAGCTCCCGGAGAAGCAGGAAGTCCCCGTGTAAGGACTTTTGCGTTGCGGAGCTCTTCTTTGTCGAATACCGGATGGAGCAGTTCGTCCAGCTTGTTCGGTTCGCAGCGCAGGATGGCAGTCTTTTCGTCAATCAGGCCCTGTTCCAGCATTTCCATGGCGATGCGCACCATGGCAGCTCCCGTGCGCTTTCCGTTTCGTGTCTGCAAGAACCACAGCTTTCCTTCCTGAACGGTGAACTCCATGTCCTGCATGTCACGGTAATGGTTTTCCAGTTTGGTCTGCAATGCGTCGAGTTCCTTGTAGATTTCGGGCATGGCTTCTTCCATTGACGGGTATTTGCTTGCGCGTTCTTCTTCGGATATGCCCTGGAGTTTGGCCCAGCGTTGTGAGCCGATCTTTGTAATCTGCTGCGGCGTGCGGATACCTGCCACCACGTCTTCGCCCTGTGCATTGATCAGGTATTCGCCGTTGAAGAGGTCTTCACCTGTGGCAGCATCGCGCGAGAAGCATACTCCGGTGGCCGATGTGTCGCCCATGTTTCCGAATACCATGGCCTGGACGTTGACGGCTGTTCCCCATTCAGCCGGGATGCCTTCCATCTTGCGGTACAGGATGGCGCGTTCGTTCATCCATGAGTCGAACACGGCGCAGATGGCTCCCCACAACTGTTCGTAGGCGTCGCTTGGGAAGTCTTTTCCTGTCTGTGTCTTTACCGCTTCCTTGAAGCGTCTGACCAGTTCTTTCAGGTCTTCCACTTCCAGTTCGTTGTCCAGGCGGACTCCTTTCTTTTTCTTCACGTCTTCAATGATGGCTTCGAACGGGTCGATGTCGTCCTTGTTGGCGGGCTTCATGCCTAAAACCACATCGCCGTACATCTGTACGAAGCGTCGGTATGAGTCCCATGCGAAACGTTCGTTTCCGGTCTTGCGTGCCAGTCCGGCCACAACGTCGTCATTCAGTCCCAGATTCAGAATCGTATCCATCATGCCCGGCATGGAAGCCCGTGCTCCTGAGCGTACGGAAACGAGCAGCGGATTTTCGACGTCACCGAATTTGGATTTCATCAATGTTTCGACACCTGCAATGGACCGTTCCACATCGTCTTTCAGCAGTGCTACTACATCGTCTTTTCCTTTTTCAAAATATTCGTTGCAGACTTCGGTTGTTATTGTAAAACCGGGAGGTACCGGAACGCCTATCAGATTCATTTCTGCAAGATTGGCGCCTTTGCCGCCCAACAGGTTGCGCATGTCGGCTTTGCCTTCAGCGTATCCGTTTCCGAACGTGTAAACTCTTTTTGTTTCCATTTTGTTCAGTATGATTTTAATGGTTATAAATGTTTCTTTTTCTAAGAATGGATGCAAATCTATGTAAAAAATGTAATATATCAAATGCAAAACACGTGTTGTTGGGCATGTTTTGCAATATCGAGTTGTCAAAACCGCCGCTTGCCTGCCGTTTTGCATGTTTGCCTGCGGGTGGCAGGGCGGTTTCGGGGCTGAAAAAGAGGGATGCGCTGCACCGTTCTTTATCTTTAGTCTGGAGATATATATCCTCAGTCTGGAGATCTGTGTCTTCAGGCTGAAGACGTGCATCTCCAGCGTGGAGATAGAGCTTTTGTCCCTTAGGCTGGATTTTTTATCCGACATGGACTGCAAATCCGTGTATGCGGCATACATGTTTCGTTATGTGTGGAAAAATAATTACCTTTGCCTCCCGAATTGGATTTTATTGTAAACGAACGTGGCAAGAAAGAAAAAAGAACTTCCTTTACTTGAGAAGGTGACGATAACAGATGTGGCCGCTGAAGGAAAAGCAGTGGCAAGGGTGAACGATTTGGTAGTGTTTGTGCCGTATGTGGTGCCGGGGGATGTGGTGGACTTGCAGGTGAAGCGCAAGAAAAACCATTATGCCGAGGCTGTGGCGGTGAAATTTCATGAACGCTCTGCCATGCGCGTCGAGCCGTTCTGCCAGCATTTCGGCGTTTGCGGGGGATGCAAGTGGCAGTGTCTGGCCTACAGCGAGCAGCTGAGGTACAAGCAGAAGCAGGTGTTCGACAACCTTACGCGCATAGGAAAGGTGGAGCTGCCTGAGTTCCGTCCGATTCTCGGTTCGGAAAAGACCTGCTTTTATCGCAACAAGCTTGAGTTTACTTTCTCCAACAAGCGCTGGCTGACGGAGGACGAAGTGAAGCAGGACGTGACGTACGACCAGATGAATGCGGTGGGATTCCATATCCCCGGAGCGTTTGACAAGGTGCTGGCCATTGAGAAATGCTGGCTTCAGGATGACATCTCCAACCAGATCCGCAATGCCATCCGCGACTATGCTTATGCGCACAACTTTTCTTTCTTCAATCTCCGCACGCAGGAAGGGATGCTGCGCAACATGATGGTGCGCACTTCTTCCACCGGCGAACTGATGGTGCTCCTGCAGTGCAAGATCACTTCCGACGGGGAGCTTGACCGGATGAAGGAGCTTTTGGACTACGTGGCCGGCAAATTCCCGCAGATCACCTCGCTTTTGTATGTGGTGAACAACAAGTGCAACGACACCTTCGGGGATCTTGAGGTGAATGTTTTCAAGGGAACCGACCACATCTTTGAAGTGATGGAAGGGCTGCGTTTCAAAATCGGACCGAAGTCGTTTTATCAGACCAATTCCGAGCAGGCGTATAATTTGTATAAGGTGGCGCGCGAGTTTGCCGGACTGACGGGGAATGAGCTGGTGTATGACCTGTATACCGGAACCGGAACCATCGCGAATTTCGTGTCGCGTCGGGCGCGCAAGGTTGTGGGCATCGAGTATGTGCCCGAAGCGATTGAAGATGCAAAGGTAAACTCGGCCATCAACGGCATTGAGAATACGCTTTTTTATGCGGGCGACATGAAGGATATCCTGACGCAGGAGTTTATCAGCGAACACGGGCGTCCGGATGTCATCATCACCGATCCGCCCCGCGCCGGGATGCACGGCGATGTGGTTGACGTGCTGCTGTTTGCCGAGCCGCAGCGCATTGTCTACGTAAGCTGCAATCCTGCCACACAGGCGCGCGACCTGCAGCTGCTCGACTGCAAATACCGTGTGGCTGCTGTCCAGCCGGTAGACATGTTCCCTCATACGCACCACGTTGAAAACGTTGTGCTTCTGGAAAAAAGATGATTCTTGGGTAAAAAAACAATCGATTCTGATATATGTTGAAGAAAAGCAAGGCGGGAGGACGTCCCAGGGCACGTGCCGCCGCAAAATATACGGTTTATAATGTGACCGAACCGGATGAACTGATGTCGTTTCTCATGAAGAGCATGGCCGGAATCAGTCGCACGCGCGTAAAGTCGCTGCTGACGCACCGGGTGGTGCTGGTGGACAATAACATACAGACACAGTATAACTTTCCTCTGAAACCGGGCATGAAGGTCCAGATCAGCAGGGAAAAGCATAATCGCGAATTTCGCAATCCGATGCTCAAACTGCTTTATGAGGATGCCTATCTGATTGTTGTGGAGAAAAAGGAAGGGCTGCTTTCTGTTGCCACCGACCATCAGAAGGAGCGCACGGCGCAGCATATCCTTAATGAATACGTGAAGCGTGAGAACCGGAACAACCGTGTCTTTGTGGTGCACCGGCTGGACCGGGAAACGTCGGGTATCATGATGTATGCCAAGGATGAAAAGACCCAGCATACGTTGCGCGACAACTGGCACGACATTGTGACCGACCGCAGGTATGTGGCTGTGGTGTCGGGTGAGATGGAAAAGGACCAAGGCTCTGTAGAGTCCTGGCTGACCGACCGCAAGCTGTATGTAAGTTCGTCGGACTATGACGACGGAGGAAAGTATGCGCTGACTCATTACAAGACCATCAAGCGCGCCAACGGCTATTCGCTGGTGGAGCTCCAGCTTGAAACGGGGCGCAAGAATCAGATCCGCGTGCATATGCAGTCGCTCGGGCATCCGGTTGTGGGAGATGAGCGTTACGGATGCCCGGTTGATCCGCTGGGCAGGATGGCTCTCCATGCCTTCAAGCTCTGCTTTCACCATCCGGTGACCGGAGAGCTGATGGCGTTTGAAACGCCTTATCCTTCTCCGTTCAAGAATCTGGTCATGAAGAGCAGGCAGATGTAGGCTTTTGGATTGGAATGTCAATTTTCAGCAGACTATGATTAAGAATATACTTTTTGACTTCGGGGGCGTGATCGCCCCGATCGACAGGGAGAAAGCTGTAGAAGCGTTTGTGCGTCTGGGACTGGCCGACGCTGACCAGCGTTTGGACAAGTATCACCAGACGGGGATATTTCAGGAGCTTGAAGAGGGTGCTATTGACGCCCAGACCTTTCAGGACAAGCTGGGCGTGCTTTGCGGCCGCAAGCTGGAGTGGGAAGAAACGCGGCAGGCATGGCTCGGCTTTTTTACGGGGGTGGACGAGGCGATGCTGGAATGCCTGGAAGAGCTCCGCAGGAGGTACAGGCTGTATGTGCTCAGCAACACGAATCCCTATGTGATGGACTGGGCGTGCAGCGAGGGGTTTTCTCCCCGCCGCAAGCCCTTGAACGCATATTTCGACAAGCTCTATCTGTCGTATCAGCTGGGAGTGCTCAAGCCCGACGAGCGGATTTTCAGAATGGTGGTTGAAGACAGCGGAATAGTGCCCTCAGAAACGCTTTTCGTAGACGACGGGGCATCCAACATCGCTGCCGGACATAAGGCTGGATTCGTTACGTATCAGCCGGAGAATGGCGAGGACTGGCGCGATGCGCTTCAGACACTGCTTAAAGACTGAGCGTCTGTCCGGCCTAAAGGGAAGGCCCTAACAGGTTTAGGGATTTTCCCCTTTAATCTTAGGAATTATCTTTTTCTGCTTTCATAGGGTTTCCTTACCTTTGTGCTATAGAAAAAACCAAAGGAGGAAACATTATGAAAACATCAGTTCGAAAACTCTATTATATAGCGGCTTTGGCTGCGCTTGTGATTTTGCTCCCGTCGTGTGAGGTGGACTTCTCGATCGGCAACAATACGCTTGACTACCGTGAGAATACGGAATATCTTTGCAGTTTTGTGTGGGTGGACGAATGGTCGGATTCCGACGGTTTCCACAGGCAGGAAATCACTTTCTATCCGGACAATACGGGCGAGGACTATGTCCGCATCCAATACCGTGACGGATATGTGCAGGAATCCCGTTATGTATTCACGTGGGACTGGTATGATGCTTTCTATACAAGTATCCGCATGCACTATGGGGGAGGCGACTATTCGTATATGGACAATATGCAGATGTATGACGGACGTCTGGACTGCCTGCTGGACGGTTATCCGGTTACTTTTTTCGGGTATTGATTGAACAAAACAGGAATTTGCTTTGTTTATATTTATTCAAGGCGTGTGAATAAGTGTATTTTCAATAGGTTTTATAGATAATTTTAGTTTCCGTAAGACAGCCGGTTTGTGAATTGCCGGCTGATCTTGTTTTAAATGGTGCGGGTCTTTGTCTGACAGTTCTGAAAAGATTCGCCCTTATGCAAAACACCCCGCCACTCTTTTTAAGGCAATCGGTTGCTTTAACAGGGGTGACGGGGTGCTTTTTTGTCTTTGCGGTTATTCTTTCGGTTTCAGCCAGCGGTCAAGCCAGTTGAAGAAGGTGCGCTGCCAGAGCACGCCGTTCTGCGGCTGGAGAACCCAGTGGTTTTCATCGGGGAAAATCAGCAGTTCGGCAGGTATGCCGCGCATCTTGGCTGCATCGAAGGCTGCCATCGCCTGGTTTGCAAGGATACGGTAGTCTTTTTCGCCGTGGATGCAGAGAATCGGGGTATCCCATTTGTCTACGAAGCGGTGGGGAGAGTTGGCAAAAGTGCGTTGGGCTGTGGCGTTGTTCTTGTCCCAGAATGCTCCGCCCATATCCCAGTTGGCAAACCATTTCTCTTCCGTTTCCAGATACTGCATTTCCATGTTGAAAATGCCGTCGTGGGCTATGAAAGCCTTGAAGCGTTTGTTGTGGTGTCCGGCCAGCCAGTATACGGAAAATCCACCGAAGCTGGCGCCTACGCACCCCAGATGGTCTTTGTCGACGAACGGCTCTTTCGCTACTTCATCGATGGCGGTCAGGTAGTCCCTCATGCACTGGCCTCCGTAATCTCCGCTGATGGCTTCATTCCATTCCACGCCGAATCCCGGCATACCGCGCCGGCAGGGAGCTACAATGATGTAGTCGTTCGCTGCCATAATCTGGAAATTCCAGCGGTAGCTCCAGAACTGTCCCAGCGGACTTTGCGGACCGCCCTCACAATAGAGCAGGGTGGGGTACTTCTTTTGTGGGTCGAACTGCGGCGGATAAATTACCCATGTCAGCATGTCTTTTCCGTCGGTGGTTTTTATCCAGCGTTCTTCCACACGGCCCATTTCCAGCTTGTCGTAGATATGCTTGTTTTCGTTTGTAAGCTGTGTTGCTTTTGCAAAATTGCCGTCAAACTCTACCGGAACTGAATAGATTTCGTCTGCCTGGCTCATCGAGTGGCGTGTGGCAATCAGTCTGTCGCCGCTCAAGCTGATGCTTCCATAGTCATGCAGTCCCTCCGTAATTTTGACCGGTGCCTTGCTGTCTTTCCAGTCATTCAGTCCCAGGCGGTAAATCTGCTCTGTTCCGTGCCATGTGCCGGTCAGATAGAAACCGTCTGAAGCAGGAGTCCATACATAAGTGTCAACATTGGTTTCAAATGCACTTGCAGCATTGAATTTTTCTTTCTTCTCCAAGTCAAGGACATACAGGCGGTTCAGGTCGCTTTCATAACCGTCGTGTTCCATGCTCTGCCATGCGATGAACTTTCCGTCGGGCGAGAACTGCGGATTGATGTCGTAGCCTTCGTTCTTGTCGTCTTTCTTCTGGGGATTCGCGGTATAATCTTTGCAGAGATTCTCGGTCTTGCCGGACGCCACATCATACAGATAGATGTCGCTGTCGGTAGAAACGGCGTATGCCAAGCCTGTCTTCTTGCGGCAGGTATAGGCTATCTTGTCCGAAGCCGGACTCCATGCAAGCTGTTCTACTCCCCCGAAAGGTTTCATCGGCGATTCATAAGGCTCGTCTTTCAGGATGTCGGTCGCTTCGCCCACCTTGTTTCCGTCAAACGGGGCTATAAACGGGTGGGGAATGCTTTCTACCCATTCGTCCCAATGCTTGTACATCAGGTCGTCAATTATTTTTCCGCTTGCCTTGTCAAGGTCGGGATAAATGTCAGCGGTGCGCTTCCCGTATTTCACTTGCGATACGAAAAGGACTTTTGACTCGTCCGGTGAGAACTTGAATCCGTCCACATTGCCTTCTATTTCCGACAATTGTTTGCGTTCCGTTCCGTCCGAATTCATTTCCCAGATTTGTCCTTTGCTGAGAAAAGCCAGCTTGCTTCCCTTTTTTATCCAGACAGGTTCGCTTTCGCTTGCTGCCGAAGACGTGAGGAGTTTGTTGTCTGAGCCGTCAGCGTTCATCACATAGATGACCGTATGGCTCTTGTTTTCTTTTACGCTGTAGTAAGAAACGGTGTAGGCAATCTGTTTGCCGTCGGGCGAAACGCTTGAAGAGCCGATGCGTCCCATCGCCCAAAGTATTTCCGGAGTCATCCTTCCGTTGTCTGCTGTGATTTCCTGCCTCCCGATGATCGGCCCTTCGTCCGTCGTTTTGTCGGGAGCGGTACACGATGAAGTCGCCAGTGCGATGGCGGCTGTCATGGTCATAAGATCTGTTTTTTTCATGATAGTTTGTTCTATTGTGATTTGTTTTTCGTCTTTAGTTGGCAAATTTACATAAAAACGTATGAAAGGCAGCAATCCAGGCCGGCAAATAATATGCGGTCAAATAAAAATAGCCCTGCTTTGTGGGGCAGGGCTATCGTTTTGGTACGCTTTATTGTGAAATCAGTTTTTCTTATTATGATTCTGCGTCTGCTTCATCCGTTCCATGCGTTCTTTCTGCAGGCGTTCCTGTTCTTTCTGCAGCGCTTCGAGCTTGGCCATCAAACCGCTTGGCTTTTGCTGAGAAGGCTCCCGCTTGTTGGCTTCCAGCTGTGCGAGCAGCTTCTTCTCGTCAGTCATTTTGCGCATGATCCACATGATGAGGATGCTCATCAGTCCCGAGATAAAGTAGTAGTAGCTCAATCCCGACGCATAGTCGTTGAAGATGAAGAAGAACATCAGCGGCATGATATACATCATCCATTTCATGGCAGCCATCTGCGGATTGTTGCCCATGTCCTGCTGGCGCATCATCACAATCTGGTTGATAACCGTGGTGGCACTGAAAAGCAGGCAGAACAGGCTCAAGTGATTGCCGAGCAAGGGAATGTGCATGTTCCAGCTGATCAGGTCGTCGTAGGCCGAAAGGTCGTTTGCCCAAAGGAAACTTTGCTGGCGGAATTCGATCGCGTTCGGCACGAAGAAGAACAGCGCCATGTAGACCGGAGTCTGCAGCAGCATCGGCAGACAGCCTCCCATCGGACTCACATTGTATTCGCGGTAAAGGGCCATCGTTTCCTGCTGTTTCTTCAGCGCGTCTTCCGGATTGGGGTATTTTGCACTGATTTTATCTACATAAGGCTTCAGCGCACGCATCTTTGCCGACGAGATGAACGACTTCCATGTGGTGGGAAGCACGAGGATTTTTACGATGATCGTCATGAACAGAATTACAATGCCCATGCTCAATCCCAGTCCCGACAGCCAGTCGAACAGATTGATGGTGAACCACCTGTTGATGAGGCGAATGATCGGCCATCCCAAATATACCAGGTCTTCCAGTTCCTGATCTTTGTTCGAGAAGCTCAGGTCGTTGCTTGCCAGCAGCGTCTTGAAATGATTCGGTCCGAAATAGAACTGCAGCCGTGTCGGTTTTGCACCGGTCGGATCGAAAGGAGTAGACATTTCTGCTCTGTAGTCTTTCATGTATCCGCTTCCCTGCACTTCCAGCTTTGAATCGAGCGAGGCGTTCATGAAGCACTGTTCAGCCATGAATACGCATGAAAAGTACTGGTTCTTGAACGCTACCCAGTCGAGCGCTTCGGGAATATCCTTTTTCTCGTCGCTTGTTTCGCTCAGGTAATCGAAACTTTCGCCCACAGGCTTGTAGGTGAGCGAAGTATACCGCTGTTCAAAGTTGAATCCCTTTTCCATCTGGCGTGCCCGTTGCTTCCAGTCGATGCCCATGCTGTTTGTCGTCGAGTGGAAAAAGTTCTGCATGCCTGTGGCCTGTATGGTCAGGTCTACCATATAAGAATGCGGCAGCAGTTTGTAGTTGAGATCCAGATGTCCTCCGTTTGATACGTTCAGCCTCATGGTGACCGTACTGTCAGTTTGGTTTACGGTTTCAAAATACAGGCGGCTGCTGTTCATGTTTTCAGCTTTTCCGTCGAAGCTGAAGTTCATGGCAGCGTCATTTCCGTCAAACAGAACCAGCGGCTGGTGCTCCTGGTCGTTGTATTCTTTCAGCATGGCCGAACAAACCCGTCCGCCTTTGTTCGTGAACTGCAGCTTGATGAATTCGTTTTCAAGGGTAGTTCGTTTTTCTTCGCCCTTGGTTGCTTCAAAAAACAAAGATGTTGTATCATTCAACGCTGCTTCTTCGGCCAATGCCGCCTGCTTTTGGGCCTGTATCTCCTTATCCCGGATTACTTGCTGGATAGAATCTTGATAGTGCTGAGCTTGCGCTCTTTCTTCCTGACTGGGGCGGTTGTAGATTCCAAATCCAACAATCACCACTCCGATCAGCACAAATCCCACTAACGTGTTTTTGTCCATTTTTATCTAATTGTATTCGGTTTCTTATATTTATTTGTCGATAGCCGCCTTGACGAACGACAGGAAAAGCGGATGCGGTTTCAGCACCGTGCTGCTGTATTCAGGATGGAACTGTGTGCCGATATACCATTTCAATGTGGGTATTTCGATGATTTCCACAAGGTCTGATTCCGGATTGATGCCCACGCATTTCATGCCAGCCTTTTCAAATTCAGCCTTATAGTCGTTGTTGAATTCGTAGCGGTGGCGGTGGCGTTCCTGTATGTGTTCGGTCTTGTAAGCCTGGAATGTCTTTGAGTTCTGGTCGACCACGCATTCGTATGCACCCAGACGCATGGTTCCGCCCATGTTGGTGATTGACTTCTGCTCCTCCATAATGTCAATGACGTTATGCGGAGTCTTTTCGTCCATTTCGCGGCTGTTGGCATCGGCGTATCCCAGCACATTGCGCGCAAATTCGATGGCCATGCATTGCATGCCGAGGCAGATGCCGAATGTCGGCACGTTGTGTGTGCGGCAGTATTTGGCAGCGATGAACTTTCCTTCGATTCCTCTTTGGCCGAAGCCCGGGCAGATGATGATTCCGTCCATGTCTTTAAGCTGTTCTTCCACGTTTCCTTCAGTCAGCTTCTCGCTGTTGATGAAATGGATATCAGCCTTGTGGTCATTGTAGGTTGCAGCTTGCGACAATGCTTCGAGGATGGATTTGTATGCGTCCTGCAAGTCGTATTTTCCTACCAGTCCGATTTTCACCACTTCCGTAGCGCTGTGCCGGCGGTTCAGGAATTCTCTCCACGGTCCCAGTGTAGGCGTTTCGCCTACAGGCAAGCCCATCTTTTCAAGAATCGTCACGTCCAGTTTCTGTTCCTGCATCCGCAGAGGCACTTCATAAATCGTCGGCATATCCATCGACTGTACCACTGCGTCTTCGTCTACATTGCAGAACAGCGCTACTTTTTTGCGGAGTGTGGCGCTGAGCTCATGTTCGGTGCGCAGTACAAGGATGTCGGGCTGGATGCCTACCGACTGCAGTTCTTTAACCGAATGCTGTGTAGGCTTTGTTTTCAGTTCGCCTGCTGCAGCCAGATAAGGCACGTAGGTGAGATGCACGCACAATGCGTTGCGTCCCAGTTCACGCTTTAGCTGACGGATGCTTTCAAGATAGGGAAGCGACTCGATGTCGCCTACCGTACCTCCGATTTCTGTAATTACGAAGTCGAATTTGTACTTGTTTCCCAAGAGCTTCACATTACGCTTGATTTCGTCTGTGATGTGAGGGATGATCTGGATGGTTTTTCCCAAATAGTCACCGCGGCGCTCTTTGTCGATCACACTCTTGTAGATGCGGCCTGTGGTGATGTTGTTGGCTTTTGTCGTCTGTATGCCCAGGAAGCGTTCATAGTGTCCCAAGTCAAGATCGGCCTCATGTCCGTCTACTGTCACATAGCATTCGCCGTGCTCGTAGGGATTCAGAGTTCCCGGGTCGATGTTGATGTACGGGTCGAACTTTTGGATGGTTACGCTGTAGCCTCTTGCTTGCAGCAACTTACCGATTGATGAAGAGATGATGCCTTTGCCCAATGATGAGGCAACGCCACCTGTTACGAAAATGTACTTTGTTTCTGCCACAATATGAATAGTTTAAAATTTTAATCAGCAATAAAACTGTTTTCTATAAAG
Source organism: Bacteroides sp. ET225 (assembly GCF_024733745.1). Lineage (NCBI taxonomy): Bacteria > Pseudomonadati > Bacteroidota > Bacteroidia > Bacteroidales > Bacteroidaceae > Bacteroides > Bacteroides sp. ET225. The sequence continues at coordinate 13,052 of NZ_JANRHN010000028.1, forward strand.
ATGCAAAATTAGAAAAAAAAGCCGAACCCGCAAAGGCTATTGCGTGTAAAACCTTTTTTTGTTGCATATAACGGCTGCTTTTTGTAGATTTGCCGAAATTTAATAGGCAAGTAGAAAATGAAGAAGATGGGATTGGTGGCTGTGTTTCTGGCAATGGCACTGTGTGCGCTTGCTCAGACAGCCAAGGTGTCCGGACTGGAGTCCGTGGCAGATACGGCGGTTGTCGTGATTCCTGACTCTGTGGTAGTTCAGGTTCTCGACTCTCTTTCGGCTGTTTCAGCGGCCGACAGTGCAAAGTTGTCGGTTCGCAGAGTGACAGAACAGAAAGCGCAGCCTTCGCCGCAGCTGCTGGCTTTCAACAGGACGGTGAGAGATTTTCGCAAGAGATACGATGAAATGCTTGAACGGTGGGATGACATATACCTTATTATAAGGGGGATTCCTGTGAAATCTGACTATTACAAACTTTCGATGCCTGCAACTTATTATCATGCGGCGATAGAGCAGGCCTGCAATATTGACGGATGGAAGCCTCGGATTCCTTTTCTGAAGGATGATTCTGTAGCAGTGCGGCCGTTTCCGCTGAAGGATCTCCGCCGTTCGGAGAAGATCGACCGTTACATTAACCGTCAGCTGCTTTCGTTTTATCTTGAATATCCGAATCTGGTGAAACAGAACGAGGCTAATCTGGTCGGATTGAAGCCCTTGCAGGGAGAAAAGTTTGTGAAGGACGAAACCAAGAAGTCTATCCTGCAGGTTTTGCAGATACCTGGCCGTCCGCGGGAAGTGGTTCAGAAAGACCTGCTTGTGTTCAAGCCGAACTTCTGGACATTGACGGGCAACGGCTATTTGCAGTTTTCGCAGAACTATATTTCCGACAACTGGTATAAGGGAGGCGAAAGCACGAAGTCGTTCCTTTCCGGACTGACCTTGCAGGCAAATTATGATGACCGCCAGAAAATACAGTTCGAAAACAAACTGGAATGGAAACTGGGCTTTATTACCGCTCCTTCTGATACCTTGCATAGCTATAAGCCTAACAATGATATGTTCCGCCTGAGTTCTAAACTGGGTATTAAGGCTGTCAACTCGTGGTATTATACGCTTTCGGCCGAGTTCAAGACTCAGTTTTTCTCGAACTATGAAACCAATACCGAAAATCTGGTGTCTGCTTTCTTTTCTCCGGCTGAGTTGAACGTCGGTCTTGGTATGGACTATAAATATATAAAGGATGGGGTCTGCAACTTGTCCGTACTGATCAATCCGTTAAACTATACGCTGTATAGTGTGTCAAGCGATAGGGTAGATCCGACCAAGTTCAATGTAAAGGAAGGGCACAAGCACGAGAGTGTCTGGGGTTCTCGTCTGGAATCTACATTGAAGTGGCAGATCATTTCTGTTCTGCTGTGGGAGTCCCGGCTTTCATACACTACGAACTACGAAAAAGTCCTGGCTGAATGGGAGAATACATTCACCTTTACCATCAACCAGTACTTGTCGACTAAACTGTTCATTCACGGCCGTTTCGACGATGGAGTGACGCGTGAATCGGATGACAGTTACTTCCAGTTGCAGGAACTTTTAAGTTTCGGCTTGAGCTATACGTGGTAAGAAGGCTTGTCACATGCTGCAGAAGAAGGAAATCAGCAGCGGCACGCTTATTTCCAGGATGATTCCGTGCAGGATGGCAAGCGGAACCATGTTCTTTCCTGAATAGCGGTTTACCATCGGCAGCATTACATCCATCGAGTTGATTCCTGCTGCCGAGATGGGAGCGAGTTTTCCGAACATTCGGGTGAACAGGGGTGCTCCTATGAGCGAAATCATTTCGCGGATGATGTTTGCCAGCAGGGCCAGCGTTCCCAGTTCGGTTGCTATCTGTATGCCGGCCGAAGCCTGTTTTATTTCTGTAATCAGCACTGAAGACAGTGAATAATAAGCAAATCCGCTTCCTACAGCCATGCAGTCCGCTGTTCTCCATTGGCTGATGGCAAAGCTGGCGAGGAAGGAGAAAAGCAGCGTTCCGGCAATGGTGGACAGCGGCAATATCAGCATTCGGGGAGAGAGAAAACGGATCATGTCTTTCAGGTCTTTGTTTGAACCGATGCTGATTCCCACCTGGAAAATAAGTATGTAAAGAATGATAATCGAGGTGTTTCCCTTGAACCAGTCTTCCGGAATCAGGCGGTTAAGCCCTGTCAGACCTCCGGCGATGAATACGCAAAGTATAATCAGACTATTTTTCATCTTTACCTCCTTTCCTGAAAATCAGACGGTATGCCAGGTATGAGGCGCAAAGGCTTCCGGCTGTTCCTAATATGGCCAGCAAAGCTGCCTGATATCCGAACTTGTCGAGATTGCTTATCAGTTCGTCGTTGGATCCGATGGTAACTCCGAATGTAAAAAGCATACAGAAGATTGTGAGTGAAATTGTCTTTTCCACTTTGTGAAGCAGTTCGACACGGCGGAGAATATAGCCTGTGCCGATGCCGATGAATAATAAAATCAATACGTAAAACATGGCTTTTCAGTTTAGCAAAAAGAACCCTGTCCTTTGGCCTTTTCACAGCAAAGGGCATGGCAATTTTTGCCGGTTCATAAAAAATAATCACTTTAAATACGGGGGTTGCTGCGGATTATTTTAGATGAAGCCGGTGAACCAGTGTGCGACAAACCTGCGGTGTACCGCGCACCGCTGTACACACTCGTTCAGTTTGTATGTGTTGCTAAAACTCATTGCCATTTTTCGATTTCGGGCCGCAAAGATAGATAATTTTCTCGAAACGATGAATTAATATGCGATTTTTATTTAGAAAAGGCGGTAAAAACTGTCTGGAAGGCATTTGGAACGGTTTCAGAAGCTTCCTGATATTCAAATATTCTTAAATTCGCCGGCTTCAGGTCGGTAATGTTTTGTAAGTTGTATATTTGTTGCAGGGTAAACGTAAAAAAACAGCTTTCGCAATAAAAGGCTGCGTATCCCAAAAACAGGATGGAATGGCTTTTTGGAGTTATTTATAGCATATTTTTCCTGGAGGTTAAACATCCTTGGTATCGCTTTGTTGTACATATTACATATATTATTTAATATAAATTGCTTATGAAAACTTTACATGAGGTCGGAACGTTGGGCGGATGGATGAATGATGTGCTTATATCATGGGGAATCCCATCCGAATATGCCAATATGTTTGACGAATTTGTGGTGGCCGCACTCATTATTCTGTTGGCCGTGGGTCTGAATTATTTTTTTCAAGCCATTGTGGTAGGAGGCATCAAACGATACGCACGCCGTTTTCCTTACCGGTGGAATACTTTGCTGGTGAAGCGTAAGGTTGTGCATCATTTGCTGCATGTGGTGCCCGGCGTATTGATTTATCTGCTTTTGCCTTTAGCTTTTGTCAAAGGCAAAGACATGCTGGTGTTTTCGCAGCGCATTTGTGCTGTCTATATCATTGTAGCTATCCTGCTTACGCTGAATGCCATGCTGCTGGTGATGCTTGACATTTACAATTCGAAGAAAATCCGTAAGAATCATCCTATTCGCGGACTTGTGCAGGTGTGTCAGGTGGTGCTGTTCTTTCTTGGAGGCATACTGATTGTGGCTACACTGATCAACAAGTCACCGATAACGCTCTTTGCCGGTTTGGGTGCTGCGGCGACGGTGCTGATGCTGGTCTTTAAAGACAGCATTTTAGGATTTGTGTCAGGAGTGCAGCTTTCGGCAAACGACATGCTGCGCATAGGCGACTGGGTGACATTGCCTAACGGAATGGCCGACGGAATCGTGCAGGAAATCACATTGAATACCGTAAAGATCCAGAATTGGGATAACACCATTACCACCATTCCTCCGTATACAATGGTAAACAGTACATTTCAGAACTGGCGGGGAATGCAGGAAAGCGGCGGCCGTCGGGTAGACAAGCGTATCTGGCTGGATCTGGATACGATACGTTTCTCTACACCGGAAGAACTGGAGCGTATCCGTAAAGAAGTTCCCCTGATGTCTGATTATGTTCCTGCCGAAGGAGAAATGCCGACCAATTCGCAGTTGTACCGTGAATACATCGAACGCTATCTGATGAGTTTGCCGGTAGTGAACCAGGATTTAGATCTGATCATTGCCCAGAAGGAACCTACAGAGCGCGGCCTGCCCATACGGGTGTATTTCTTTTCACGTGTCAAGGCTTGGAAACAATACGAACATATCCAGTCGGACATCTTCGATCATCTGCTGGGTATGGCACCCCGTTTCAGTCTGAAGCTTTATCAGGGAATCTGATGCGTGTTTTACATGCATCAAAATCTGCCAGCTATTGCTCTGCTTCAGTTTGCGGATTGTTTCCGAAGATGTTTTCTGTTTCTGTGAGGATTGTCATGATGAAGAGAAACAGACCGGAAACAAACGCAAAGGAAAGCAGAGCGTATAACTTGGCAGGTAGAATGAAAAAGGTCTAAAAAATAATCTGTTTGTTTTCCCCGGCTTTTAAGCGGATTGTCTTTTTATGGCCTTTGTAACTTATCGTCACTTTGCGGTCTGTCTTTGATCGGAAAGTGGCAGAACGTAAGGTCCCTTCCTTCCAGACCATATCTGTTTCAATTCCCGGCCGTGCACACAGTCCTTTCACTTCTCCGTCTTTCCATTGGGGCGGTAAGGCCGGAAGCAACTGTATTTCTTTCAGGTGGCTTTGGATCAGCATTTCTGCAATGCCGGCTGTACCTCCAAAGTTTCCGTCTATCTGGAAAGGCGGATGCAGGTTAAACAGGTTGTTCGCTGTGTTCTTCTGGAGCAGGAGGTTTACATTCTTTCCGGCTTCTTCACCGTCCAGCAGACGCGCATAGAAGTTGATCATCCAGGCACGGCTCCATCCGGTGTATGATCCGTTGCGGTTCGCTTCGTTTTCATTGTAGTATCGGCGGCGTTCAATGGTTTTCCGGGCGGCTTCGAACAACTGTTTGTTCGTTGGAGTGATTTGCGTGCCGGGATATAGTCCGAACAGGTGCGAGATGTGGCGGTGTCCGGGCTCTGCTTCTTCATAGTCCTCTATCCATTCCTGGATTGTTCCGTAACGGGTGCTTATCCGGATGGGAGGAAGTTGTTTTCTGACTGCTTCCAGCCGGCGGTTGAAGGACATGTCGCTTGGTACGATTCTTCCCGCTTCAAGGCAGGCATCAAACAGTTCATGGATGATTTCGATGTCCATTGTCGCGCCATAGGTCAGATTATAATTCTTCCCGTTCAGCCGATAATGATTCTCCGGCGAGTTGGAAGGAGCAGTCACCCAATGTCCTTTTTTGTCTTTCACCAGGAAATGGAGCAGGAACTCGGCAGCCTCAGCCATGCAGGGATAAGCCTCTTCACACAGATACTTCTTGTCTTCCGTAAAGCGGTAGTGTTCCCATAGATGCAGAGCCAGCCATGCGCCTGCTATGGGGAAAGTTCCCCAACCCACTCCGTCACTGATGGACGTGTGTCCGTAAGGGTCGGTCAGGTGGTTCAGGGTCCATCCTTTTGAGTTGAAGGTTTTTCGGGCGGTGACACGGCCTGGCTTCCTCAACGCATTGATAAAACGGGAGAACGGCAGTACCGTTTCCGGGAGATTGCATACTTCCGCCGGCCAATAATTCATCTGTATGTTGATGTTGGTATGGAAGTCCGAACTCCAGACTGGGTAAATGTCCTGGTTCCAGATGCCTTGCAGATTGGCAGGCAAGATTCCCGGACTGCGTGAAGAGTTCATCAGCAGGTAACGTCCGTATTGGAAATAGGTGACAATAAGCGGCAGATCCGTTTCACCTTTTTTTACCCGTGCCAGTCGTTGGTCGATGGGTAAGTCTGGGGCTTCTCCCAGATGGAAAGACACGCGGTTGAAAAGCGAGGCATGCTCTTCCATATGCCGTTTGCGGATGGTGTCATAACATTTTTCGTCTATAGCTTCCAGCAAATCCTTGCAGCGCTGCATCGGATCGATGGATGAGTCAAAATCCAGTTTGCTGAAGTTGTAGTCGGTAGCGGCGGTGAAATAGAACACGGTTTCATCTGCCCCTTCCACGTAAAAGGCATTTGAACGTACTGTCATTTTCCCTCCTTTGTGTTTGCCCCGAACCAGTCCGGCAAAGCGTTCGTGCAGTCCGGGAGCACACATGTCTTCTTCCGGCAGGTCAAACACTTGCCCTTCGATAGCCAGGGTGTTTTTATCCAGCGGGTATGCTGTGGCATCCTGCTGCCGGGTATATTGCAGGCGGAAAGTCAGTGCTCCCGGCTGGTCGGCCCTGATGCGCAAGGCCAGTACATCGTCCGGAGCAGAAACAAAGAGTTCGCGTGTATATGTAACGTTTCCGATGCGGTAAGACACACATGCCAATCCGTTTTCCATATCCAGTTCACGGCGATAGCTACTGCCTTTGACCGATGAAGTGTGAGGTCCCCAAAAGTCAAGAAGCAGATTGCCGAACGTCTGATAAGGCCGGATGCGCATGGGATTGCTTTTCAGGCTTCTTTCTGAAAGTTCTTTGGCCTTGTCGATCTGCCCTTCCAGCAGGAGGCGTTGGATTTCGGGCAGGGTAGAAGAAGCATCTGCATTGCTTTCTACAGGCATACCGCCCCACAGGCTTTCTTCATTCAGTTGGATATTCTCCGATTTTATTCCACCGTAAATCATAGCTCCCATCCGTCCGTTTCCTACAGGAAGAGCTTCTGTCCATTTGGAGGCCGGATGGTCATACCAAAGTACGTGGTCCGGATTTTTGGCACTTGCAACAGGCAATACAGCCAGCATTGCTCCCAGAGTCACTGCCAGTTTCAGGCGGCAGCGGCTTTTTGATGTGATGAACTGATTTTTCATGCTTATTTTTTCAGGTATATTCATTCTGTATCGTTTTATCTGCGTCAATGGGTCAGGACACGACAGAGAAAGTTCCTTTCAAACGGATATCCTGGTAAGAGCGGCCTATTTTTACCGAAAACTTTCCAGGCTCTACCACATACTTCATTTCTGCATTCCACAAGCCTAGTTGGTTGTAAGGTACGGTGAAAGTTATGTTTTTTTCTTCTCCAGGTTGCAGAGCAATCTTATCAAATCCTTTCAGCATGACTATGGGAGTGACTATGCTTGACACTTCATCGCCGATGAAGAGCATCGGCACTTCTTTGCCTTCCCTTTCTCCGGTATTTTTCACGCGGAAGGAAATCTTCACATCCTGTCCGGCGGTTACCAGCGTATCCATCTTCAGATCCGAGTATTCAAAGTTCGTATAGCTTAATCCATGTCCGAAGCAATAAGCCGGGCGGTCGTCGGCACGCGAAGAACCCAAGCCATAGCCGGTGGTATAGCGGGTGTCGTTCTGATAATAGTACATTGGAATTTGTCCGGCATGCTGAGGTATGGTGACGGGCAGCTTGCCTGACGGGTTAACCTTGCCGAACAGCACTTCGGCCACGGCCTGTCCGCCATACATGCCCGGTTCCCAGGCATCCACAATGGCCGGAACATGACGGGTAGTCCATTCGTTGTTCAGCGGTTTCCCATTGACAATGACAACCACTGTCGGGATTCCGGTACGGCTGACAGCCTGTATCAGTTCTTCCTGCCGTCCGTAGAAATCAACGGACGGTCTGTCAGCGGATTCTCCGTATGTGCGGAGTCCCCAGTCAGAGCGCAAGCCGTATCCTCCCACCGCTATGACGGCCAGGTCACAGGTGCGTGCTTTTCGGACAGCGTCAGCGATGCTGTAGTCTGAAATCTCGCCGCCTTCTTCCAGTATGCGCGCTTGTGTTACCGGGTCGGTCGTATCTGTTTTGTCCTTAGATGCTTTTCCACGGATGCGTCCGCTGTTGCTGTAAATCACTTCGGCCTTTCCTTCTGTTTCCTGGCATACTCCCTCCAAAATGGTAGTCACCATTTCTTCCGGCTGAGGGTTTGCCCAGTCACCCAAAATAGCCTGGTTGTCAGCATTGGGCCCGGTCACCAGAATCCGTCTGTATTTTTTCATGTCAAGTGGCAGGAGATTGCCTTCGTTTTTCAGCAGTACGATGTTTTCTCTTGCTCCCTCCAAAGCCAGTGTCCGATGATCTTCTGGTGCACAGACCTCTTTGGCCGGGTCTGCATAGCGGTTCTCAAAAAGCCCCAGTTCAAATTTGACACGCAATATACGGCGCACCGCATCGTCTATCCGCTGTTCGGGTATTTTTCCTTCTTTCACCAGTTCTTCCAGCCAGGGACGCATCAGTCGGGTGCTGTCCCCTCCATAATACATGTGCATGTCCAGTCCGGCATCGAAAGCTTGTCTTACGGCATCTTTCTGGTCGGCTGCTACATGGTGGATTTTCATCAGGTTTTCCACGTCGCCCATATCGCTGATATAAAATCCGTCGAATCCCAGTTCATCTTTCACTACATCCGTCAGCAGCCATTTTGAGCTGTGAGCCGGAATGCCGTCCACGTCGTTGTGCCCCGGCATGATGGTCATGCAGCCAGCTTCGACAGCGGCTTGGAAAGGAGGCAGGAAGTAGGAGCGCACCTCCCGCTCAGACAATTTGGCCGAAGCGTGGTTACATCCTCCTACGGAAGCTCCTCCGCCCAGCAGGTGTTTTACGCTGACCGCTACACGATCCTGCGGGTTTTCCCAGTCTTGCAGACCGGACACGGCACAACGCACCATCTCGCTGGCCAGATAAGGGTCTTCTCCATACGTTTCTCCGGTCCGTCCCCAGCGGGCATCATGCACGATGTCCACGCAGGGTGCGAATGTCCATTGATTTCCGGTTGAACGGATTTCAGAAGCCGATGCCGCGTACATCGCTTTCACCAAGTCGCGGTTGAAGGTTGCAGCCATACTGATTGCGGACGGAAAAACCGTTTTCCCTGACAAGACCCCGTAGCCGTGCGCGGCGTCCATGCCTATCAGATAAGGTATCTTCAGCCGCGTCTGTTCAGACAGTTGCTGTATTTCGTTCATCACGTCCGGTTTGCCTTCGCCTATCCAGGCTCCATAGTCCAACTGTCCCAGCTCCTTTATTTTCTCTTTGTCCCAGACGGGCACCATGTCCATCTGACCTATTTTCTCTTCCAAGGTCATTTGCGAAAGCAATGCTTCCACCCGTTTTTCTGTAGGTTGCGCGGCGTCCATATACACTGAGGTATCCGGTTCACCGTTGCCGGTGCAGCCGTACAGCATGCTTGCTGCAATGATAAGCAGCGGCCATTTGCTCTTTTTCATTGTTTGGTTTCTCATTATAAGGTTATTGATATGTTAATATATGTCTTTATCTTTTGCAGATTTCGTAAAGTGTTCCGGACTCTGTAGAAAACTCGATGGTCGGTTCCATGTTGCTGTCAGCAGGCCCTTGTTCCGTGCAAAGAACAGAGAGTCTTCCTCCGGTGTGCATATTCCGTATGCTTTCTCTTTTGTGCTATTTGTAGAGCAGGAGCATAATATGCTGCATGCTATGAACAGCGTGAAATTTGTTCCTGGTAGTTTCATGTCTTTAGTTGGAAAAAATCCGATAAATAAAATAAAAGTATTGTTTTCTATGCTTTAGAATTTGTTCGACAATGTGACATTCAGCGTATTCTGCGCCTTCACTTCCAGTTCTTTTGTTTCGTATCCTTTTTTATTGAAAACCAACGTGCCGGCAGAAGTCGCCCGAATAGTGTATTCTCCTTTTTCGTTGGTCGATACACTTCCTTTCTCTCCCTTCACACTAACCTGCACATTGTCCAGTGCTTTCGCCTGCACGTCCCTCACGATTCCCCTGACTGTCATGCTCTTGCCCTTTGCTGTCGGAGTCACTTCGGCCTGTGGCAGAGCTTTCTTTTCCATCTTGTCCTGCTTTTCGCCTACATGGAGCGTTTTCTTGAAGAAAATGTTGTCGGAAGCAGTTCCGATCATAAATTCAAAATCCCCGGGCTCTACCGCATACTGCATGTTTTTGTCATACAGTCCCAGCTCGTCCACCGGAACGGCGATTTCTGCTGTAGCGTTTCCGCTGGCAGGCACCGTAACTTTGGCGAAGCCTTTCAACTGTTTTGCCGGCATGACCACGCTGCTTACCAGATCCCTGACATACACCTGCACCGTTGACTTTCCCTCAATGGCACTCGTATTTTTCACATTCACCCGAATGTGTACGGTGTCGGTCAGGCTATAGGTGTTTTTGTTGAAGCGTACGTCACCGTATTCAAAATGAGAGTAGCTTAAACCGTGTCCGAATGCCCACAAAGGTTCAGGATCAGAAAATACATAGTCACGTCCCGGTCTGTTGATGCGTCCCGGCGAGCGATAAAATCCTTTGTCGGAGGGCAGGCGGTTGTAGTGTACAGGCAAGTGTCCCACGCTTTGGGGGATGGAATAGCAGAAGCTGCCCGATGGATTTACTTTGCCGAACAGGATGTCGGCAATTACTTCACCTTCTCTTTCGCCTCCGTACCATTGGAACAGGATTGCAGGAATATGCTCTTTCTCCCAAGCGATGGAGAATGGGCGTCCGGTTGCCATTATTAAAACCACAGGCTTGCCGGTTGCATAGATCTCCTTTATCAGGTCACCTTGAACGCCGGTCAGATTTAAATCTGTCAGGTCATAGCCTTCACCGCAAGTGCAATTGCTGTAGTCGCGTGCCAAAGAGGCGCTGCAGATCCCATGAACAACAGCACGACATCCGATTTTTTTGCGGCGGCCACCGCCTCTGCAAATCCCGACCTGTTGTCAGAAACCAGATCGCATCCTGCTGCATAATGAACATCCAGTCTGTTTCCTGCAAGATTGCGTATTCCTTGCAAGGGCGTAATTCCGTCTTTGTTGTCACGGCTCCAGGTATAGTCGCCGAACTGTACCTGATTGGCATTGGGACCGATGACTGCAATAGATCTCAGGCTGTTTATGTCGAGCGGCAGCAGGTTGTTGTCGTTCTTTGCCAGCACCACACTTTCTTCCGATATTCTGCGTGACAACGCGATGTGTTCTTCGGTATGCACTTTTGCATCGTATTCTTCAAGGGAAGCCCATACGGATTTTCAAATAATCCGGCCTTGAACTTCGCATAAAGAACCCTTGAACAGGCCTGGTCTACATATTTTATATCCAGTTTGCCCGAGCGTACCATCTCTGGTATGCGGGCATAACAGTCGCTGGACGCTTCCAGGTCGGTGCCGGCTTCCAATGCCATCTTGGCAGCCTCTTCAGCATCAGCCGCCACTTTGTGAAAACTGTACAGCATAGATACAGCTCCCCAGTCTGAATAAGTATATCCTTTAAACCCCCATTCGGTGCGCAGCAAATCAGTCAGCAGCCATTTCGATGCCGTGTTCGGAATCCGGTTGGTCGAATTGTAGGCCGTCATTACAGCGTTCACCCCCGTCCTTTTTACGGCCACCTCGTATGGTTTCAGGTAAAACTCTCTTAAATCTCTTTCGCCGGCCTCGGTGGAAGCCAAGTTCAGTCCGGAAGTGGGGATGCCATGAGGGCCAAGCACTTTCAGCATGGGTGAAATGCCGCCGTCGATGTATCCGTTGATTTCATGCACTCCCATCTGGGATACCAGGAACGGATCTTCTCCGAAACTCTCTTCAACGCGTCCCCAGCGCAGTTCGTGTATCACATCAATGACGGGAGATAACACTTGATTCACTCCCATAGCCTTCAGTTCTCCCGAGATGGCCTTTGTCATCTGGTAGGCCAGGCCGGGGTTGAATGTGCAGCCTAATGCCACAGCTTGCGGGAAGATGGTGGCCCCGTCCTGTACGGCTCCATGAAGCGACTCGGAAACGGTGAAGATCGGGATTCCCAGCCGGGTGTTCTCGATGCAGTATTGCTGGATCTGGCGGGTGTATCGGGCCATTTCTGTTCCGGTTAAGGTCAGCCCTTCAACGGCTCCCCATCCTAGCGTGCCGATGATGTTTTTCATTTTGTCCAGATTTAAGGTACGGTCATCGTTCAGGATGCTTCCTTCGTGTATGTGGCGCAGTTGGGCCGTTTTTTCTTCTATGGTCATGCGGCCCAGCAGATCCTGCACTCTCGCTTCTATCGGCTGTGACGGATCTTTATATATAGGTGTGGGCTGTGCGTAAGACAGTATCGGGGCTGTCGAAATGAATGCAGCTAATGCTAATCGGAGTATGGGATACGTTTTTTTCATATTTGGTATTTTTTTCTTAGGTTGGTTGTTCTGTGCCGCCGGACCAGACTGAAATGCATGGCATGTATGCAAATTTGAATGATGCGCCGGCTTTGCAGGTGATTGCCGTTTTCTATGGGTCGGACGCAAGGGCGCAAAGCCGCAGCGGGAGATGCCGGATTTTCATCCGTATGCTCCCTGCGTCTTTGTGCTTCTGCGCCCTTGGTTTATATCAGTAGAAGAAGCATTTGGTTTCTCCCTTCAGCTTAACTGGGCTGGACAAGATGCGGGATGTGAACCGTTCGGGAGCGCTCGGGCAGACATTGCCGGCATATACGGTGACTGTTCCCGGAGCGGTATTGGTATTTCCGCAATCGTCTACGTAAGCCAGGTCGTGCGTCGAGAGTTTGAAGACTACTGTTTTCTGTTCGCCCGGCTGCAAGGCCACTTTCTGGAAGCGTACCAGCTGGCAAATCGGAGCTTCCGGAGCAATGGCTTTGTGTGACAGATAAAGTTGCACCACGTCTTCGCCCGTACGCTTGCCCGTGTTTTTCACTTCCACACTTACGGTCAGGCTGTCGCCTATCTGCATTTCCTGAGGGCATTGCAGCTTGCTGTATTTGAAAGAAGTGTAGCTTAGTCCGTAGCCGAACGGATACAGCACGTCGCCTTTGAAATAACGGTAGGTGCGGTTGGACATGGAGTAATCTTCGAATGGCGGAAGGTCGGCGTCGGAACGGTAGAAGGTCACAGGCAGTTTTCCCGACGGATTGTAGCGTCCGAACAGAATGTCAGCCAGAGCCATTCCGGCAGCCTGTCCGCCATACCATGCCTGGATGATGGCCGGTATGTTTTCCGATTCCCAGTTGCAGGCGATGGCACTGCCCGACATGCAGACAAATACCATCGGCTTGTTCAGCCGGCTCAGCCGTTTCATCACTTCAGTCTGTACGGCAGGCAGCTGGATGGTGGTCCGGTCGCCTCCAATAAACCCTTCCGCTCCTCCTGCATCTCCCTCTTCACCTTCCAGCAGGGGAGAGATTCCTCCGGCATAGATAATCAGGTCTACATCCTTGTAGCGGTCGGCAAGATGTTCAAGGTCGGCATCTTTATTCAGTCTGGTGAAGTCCGATACCGCGTCGTATACAACTTCGATGCCTTTTTCCTGCTGCAAGGCTTCCAGCAGCGTCACGTTGTTGCTGGGTATGCCATTGTAGTTTCCGAGCTGGGTTGTTTCATTGTAGGCGTTCGGCCCTATCAGCGCTATTTTTCTGTATTTGTGCGACAGGGGCAGCAGGTTTCTGTCGTTTTTCAGCAGCACCATAGACTGCCGTGCTATCTTCAGTGCCTGCTCCTGGTGCGGACGGCATTCCAGCACGCTTTGCGGAATGTTGGCGTAAGGCACTTGGCTGGGAGGGTCGAACATGCCCAGGCGAAACCGTATCTTCAGCAGTTTTTTCAGAGAGATGTCTATCTGGTCTTCGGTGATCAGTCCGGCTTCTACAGCCTTTCCCAAGGAGCGGTATACATCTCCGCATTCCAGATCCGTTCCGTGCAGTACGGCATCGGCTGAGGCCGAAATGGAATCCGGATGTGTCTTGTGCCCGTAGAGAAAGTCTGTGATTGCCCAGCAGTCTGAAGTGACATATCCGTCGAATTGCCAGTCGTGCAGCAGTACTTTCCGCAGAAACAGGTTGCTTCCGCAGCAGGGCTGTCCGTTGAAGCGGTTGTATGCGCACATTACGCCAGAAACTTTCGCTTCTTTTACCAGACGGTAGAATGCAGGCAGATACGTTTCGTACAGGTCGTGCTCGCTGGCCGTCGCATTGAACGTGTGCCGCTGCGGTTCCGGTCCGCTGTGCACGGCGAAGTGTTTGGCGCAGGCCGACACTTTCAGGTAGCGGGGGTCATCTCCCTGCAGTCCTTTAACCATGGCGATGCCCATTTCAGAGGTCAGGTAAGGGTCTTCACCGTAGGTTTCGTGTCCGCGTCCCCACCGGGGATCCCGGAAGATGTTTACGTTCGGTGTCCAGAATGTCAGTCCGGTGTACCGCTGGAGGGTATTTCCTTTCTTTACGGAAGCGTTGTAGACGGCCCTGCCTTCATCAGCAATCATTCCGGCCGACTTGAACAGCTCTTCCGGATTGAATGTGGCCGCCAGTCCGATGGGCTGGGGAAATACGGTCACCTTTTCCGTGGAGCGGGCCACTCCGTGCAGGCATTCATTCCACCAGTTGTAGTCGGGTATGCCGAGGTGCGGTATGCCTTTGGAGGTATGAGTCATTTGGGAAATCTTTTCCTCCAGCGTCATGCGCGACACCAGGTCGTCGATACGCACGTTCAGAGGCAGTCCGGTATTGAGGTAGGGCAGTGTGTCCTGTGCATGTGAGAAATGCGTTGCCGCTCCCATGAGTCCGCACAGGAGGAGCCGCATGCAAATAGTTCTGTTCATGGTATGTTTTGTTTCTTAAGGTTGAAATAATTTATGTGCCTGTCTTTTCATTTGCCGATAAAATGAAACCAGTCGAAGTCTACATATCCTCCAATACCTTCCTCTGTTGTGCTGTAATTGAATAAAGCAAAGCGGTTGCCCGTCCATCGCAGCCCGTTTTTCATATAGAGGTCATTGCCTATGAGGTGGTAAGATTCTCCATCCAGGCTATAATAGAGATTGGCTTTAAAATTCCGGTCGGTTGCTCGCGCTCTAATCCAGATCCGTTCGCCGGTAAAGTTTTCTATTTCTTCTATAATTTGCCCGTGATTGCACATCACAATACTACGTTTTCCTTTGTTCTGGTGTATTCCGACATAGGCGTATGGCATTTCCCAAATTCCGAATCCGGCGATATTGCCGTCTTTCATCCCTCGTACATCCATAACCACAGTTCCAGTAGAGGACGGTCCTTGAACCCTTTGTGTAAGTGTGTTGCGGGCATTTAGCAGCGAATCTGCACGCATCGCTTTCAATCGCATGAAACCTTTGCGTTCCGTCAGGCTCCACATGCTGTTTTCCGGGTTGTGATTCCATTGCCATTGCAGCCCAAGTGTTTTCTTGTTAAATTCATCCGATGTGGCGGGAACTTTGATCGGGCTTTTCTTGCCAGTATCCGGTTTCTTATAGGTAATTACATCCCGTCCGTTGTCGCCCAGCATGGGCCATCCGTCTGTCCAGGTTACCGGAACGAGGTTGGGCACCCGGCCTATTCCGCCCCTGTCTTGCATGATGATGAACCACCAGTCACCGTTTTTCAGCTGCACCATCCCTCCCTGATGAAACCCGTTCTGAGGGTAGGTGTGGTCGTCATTCATAATCAGTTTATGCTCGTAGGGTCCGTAAATATTGTCTGACCGCAGGCAGATTTGCCATCCGTGACTGCCGCCGGCGGGACAGGTGATGTAATATTTGCCGTTTATTTTATAGGCATGGCTACCCTCCATTCCAAATCCTCCGCCAAACTCGTGTGCATTCTTGAACCTTTTTTCCCATATTTTGACAGGCTTTCCTTTTACTGATTTGGCATCAGCATTCAGTTCGGTTACGTAAAGCGTGCCTTGTCCGTGTACTACATAAACTTTTCCGTCATCATCAAACAGCAATCCCGGATCATACATGTATTCCGGAAAGATGGTGCGTTCCCATGGACCTTCCGGTTTGTCGGCAATGCAGATGGAGAAGTTTCCCTTTTCTCTTCCCCAGCCGTTCGGTGTGCAGAAACCTACGTAAAATTTTCCGTTGTGATGTCGGATTGTTGCAGCCCATGAGCCGTTCATGTACAGTGTGCCTCCTTTCATGTCGTAACGGGGGTCTTCGTTGTAGCGTTCTACGGCATAACCTGCCATTTCCCAGTTCACAAGATCCTTTGATTTCAGTATCGGGCAGCCGGGGACATATTGCATGCTGGTAGATACCATGTAGAAAGTGTCACCAACACGCATTACATCCGGATCTGCCCAGTCGCCCCAAAGAATGGGGTTTGTGAAAGTTCCGTCGCCGTTGTCCGGTGTCCATACTGTATGCAATTGAGCTTTGATTTGAAAAACGGCAAAGAAGCAGCTGAAGATAAAATAATAGAGTTTTGTGTGATTCATGGCTTTGTACGTTAATCTGTTTTTATTATAGGTCTGTTTTGAGAATAATTTTCAAACTGAAACGGAATAATATTTAGAGAGATTGTCCAGATATACACAAAAAATACGGAGCCGCAGGAATTCATTTTTCTCTGCGCCTCCGTATCTCTGCGTGTGGAGCCTTACTTAGACTTGTCTTCTTCGGCCCATTCCTTTGCGCCCTGCTCTTTCAGCTTGGCAGTGAAAGCCTTGGCCTTTTCCATGCTTTCCTGTTCAGCTTCGGGAGATGCATAGGCATGTTTGTAGCCTTTCACCACGTTCCATTCACCGCGTGTAAAGTCGGGGAACGCTACGGGAGCGCATCCGTTGTCCATCGAGAGTTCTCCCAGTTCGGCCAGACAGCACCATTCGGCAAGGTCGTAAACGTCCATGTCGAGCGGCAAACCGTTTTGCAGGCAATATACCAGACGGCTGTCCATGATGAAGTCCATGCCTCCGTGACCGCCCACTTCCTTAGCCATTTCGCCGTATTTCTTCAGAATGGGGTGCTGGTATTTCTCTACAAGCGCCTTTGATTCGTCTGCAGGCAGGAAGCCGTGGGCGCTCAGGTCGTCCACTTTGGGCTGTACGCCCGAAGCCGAGAGCTGGCTGGCATCCAGCGCATAGCCTTCCACCGGATACTTGTTGGCGAAGCCTTTGGTACCTGTCAATTGATACAGGCGGTTGTAGGGCTGCGGAGTCATTACGTCGTGCTGTATTTCAATAACCTTGCCGTTTTCCGTGCGGATCAGGGTGGTGGTATGGTCACCGTTGCGGAAGTTGCTGCAAGTAGAGTCTGTGCGCTCTTCTACCAGCGCTTTGCCGACAACTGACTTGGTGTCCATGGCTACCAGCGTCTTCATGCGGTCGCCGCGGTGGATGTTCAGCGCCTGTGCCACAGGGCCGAGTCCGTGAGTGGCGTACACATCGCCGCGGTGGCGCATGTTATAGTCCAGACGCCAGCCCAGCTTGTCATCCTTTCCGTTCTTCCAGTAGTAGTCCCAGAACTGGTCGAGATTGTGGATGTAGGCACCCTGTGCGCGGAGAATCTCTCCGAATACGCCGTTTTGCGCCATGTTCAGCGTGTTCATTTCAAACCAGTCGTAGCAGCAGTTTTCCAGAATCATGCAGTGCTTGCGGGTGGTTTCACTCAAATTGACCAGTTCCCAGCACTGCGACAGGTTCATGGCCGAGGGTACTTCGATAGCCACGTTCTTGCCATGTTCCATGGCGTATTTCGCGATGGGGAAGTGATGCAGCCAGTCGGCGGCGATATACACGAGGTCGATGTCTTCGCGCTGGCAAAGCTCTTCGTATCCTTTCTCGCCGTAATAGATGTCAGCCTTGGGCAGAGAAGCCGCCTTCAGGTACTTCTGGCAGCGTTCGGCACGTTCTTTTTCATAGTCGCACAGAGCCATGATCTGTGTGCCGGGGATGTGGGTAAAGCGTTCCACCGCTCCCGGACCGCGCATGCCCAGTCCGACAAAACCCACACGGACCACTTCCATCTTGGGTACAGTCAGTCCGATTACACTTTTTTGTCCGGCAGGGCGTTCGGGAGTTTCTACTACAATTGTCCCTTTGTCCCAACGCCATTCGGTTCCCTGCGCGCCTGTCTGCACGGCGGAATCCTGCTGTGCCGTGCAGGCTGTCAGACCTGTCAGCAGGCACAAGCTCAACGATAAATACTTCAGCTTTTTCATTTTAAAAATACATTTTATATGAAAAATAAAAAAAGTGGTTATGCAAGTCAGCAGTCCGGCTGCCGGTGAATATCCGCCGGCTGCCGGAAGGAAACCTGATGGAGGATCCGGAAAGATTTATCTCCAGGTTAAAGATACGTATTTTTAGGTTAGAGATATGTATCTTTAGGCTGAAAATTTATATCTTCAGGTTAGAGATAAAGATTTTTTATGGAACGGGGGTTGTTTTTTCCGTCGTTCCGCAGTTCCTTTCCGGTTTCCGGCCCTTTTGTTTCCCGTTTTTCCGGCAGACGGTTGCGGATCGCCTTTGGACTGTCCTTTGCAGAACCTGGGCGGAATCTTAGAAACTGTTTTGAATTTCTCCAAAAAGTTTTTCTTGGCTTGATGTGTTCGTTTTCGTGTGTGCTTTGGACTATTTTTTGGTCTTTTCCGCTTCTGTTCTTCGTCAGATAGCCCGCTATCTTCCTCATCACACAAACGGAAATGCCTCAAAAACTCATCCCAAATCAGCACACGATAAATTCAAAACAGTTTCTTAGTCTGTCAGCAAAGTCAGGTCCTTTCCAGGTTTGGGATAATGCTTCGACGCGATGTACTTCTTGGTATCTTCCACCATCTTGGGCGTGATCTCAAACCGGTAGTTCGCGTAGTCGCCTACCTCGAATGTGCCTGTAACGAAGAATCCCCATGCTTCGAAGAAGTCGGTCAGGTCTGTCTTCAGCAAATCGCAGCTCACTTTGGCAAACTCATACATGTTGTTGATGGAGGCGTTTCCGTGGCCTTTGTCCGGATGGGTGCGCATGTATTCCATCAGGTCGGCGTAGAAGTCCTTGTATCCTTTCTCCTGGGCATACAGGTAAAGCTGCCAGAAGGGAACCAGTTTTTCGAACGGGTCTTTTACGCACATGATGAACGGCTTTTCGGCTGCTTCTACCACATTCTTGTGGGCGTGTTCATAATTGTGGCTCTTGCTCAGACGGCTGGGCTGGCCTGCCTGACGCGCCACATACATCGTGAAGAGGTTGTTGCTCACTTCGGTCATCCCGCCCCAGGTAAGCTGCGGACGCATCTGCATTACGTGGCCGATTTCGTGATTCACTCCCCAGTCCTTGTAGATGTCCGGACCTAATGCCGATTTCATCGTGCCGTCGTTGCCGAGGAAAGCAACCCCGTCGCCGTCGCGGAACATGAAGTAGTTGAAGTTGACGCGTGCCAGAATGCGCTTGGGCGGTATGCGGTTGTATTTGACTGCACCGTTGAAGGTGTATTGCTGTTCCATGATCTTGTCGTAGGCTTCGGCCAGTTCCTTGCCCTCTTCATAGCGGAACTTCTTGAGGTATTCCACCGGATAGGCAAGCTGCATGTAGCGTGTCTTTACGTCCATCACGGGACTTACGGCATTGTCAAGCAGGCGTTTCCAGTCTTCGTTGGTCTGATTTTCCGCATCGAAGAATCCGTTCACCTTTCCCGTTACGAAGTGGATGGTGATGGCAGGCGCGGTTTCCGGATCGTCGGCAAAGTAGTCGATATAGACGTTGCCCGCCTTTTCCACGTTGATTACGTTGACACCCTCGTGCAGCTCATACCGTTGTCTTTTCAGTCCCCAGCCTTCCGGGTCTTTAGTTGGTTCGTAGCCGGGAGTCGGCTGCCGCATCCAGTCGGGTATGAGCAAGGCAACCCTGCGTCCGTGCAGGTCGCCGGCCAGCACCACGTTTTCGCCTTTTTCCAGGTAAACGCCGGTGATGTTTTCGTAGCGGCTGTATCCGTCATACAGTTTGAGCGCCTTTTCCAGTGTTTCGTTCGAGGGGACGGGCTTATAGCTTTTCAGCAAGAGTCCGGCCTGGTAAGTGCCGGCCTGCATCTGCTCGGCCAGTTGCTTCATGAGCGGACTGCTGAATTCTTTCAGTTGTTTTTTCTTGAAATTCTTTCCCAGTTCCGAAGCGGTCCAGTCACTGAAGTAATTCAGGTCTTTCGTGATGGCCTGGGTGGAATACGAGGCGGTTTGTCCGAGAACGGAAGTGCCGATGCAGCACAAGGCTGCCGCCGTCCATGTTCTGAGTGTTTTCATGTCAGTAGTTCTTTCGTTAATGTTTATTCATAAAATGGTTGTTAACTCTTTGGCAAAAATAGCCTTTATCTTTTAATGTTACGGCAGATTGCGTCCAAAAGTGTATACTTGTGCGTGCAGGCTTTGCTTTTTAGCTTTTCTGTCCGGTCGTCGCAGGGGAGATTCGGAACAAGGCAGGGATTTTTTTTGTTCAGAAGGGCTATTTAAGACTTGTTCCGTTATAATGAAGTGTAAAGCAGCTTGTTAACATTTATGTCTTGGATTATATATCCCCTTTTTGGACGGATATGTATCCTTGTGTTCGAGTGTTAAAAATAAAAGGATGGACACACGTGTACTTCGATAAAGAAAATATAAGCCTTGTCTATTATAATAGATTTGCATATTTGCAAACAGAAAAACTCTAATTAAAGTTTTATTTATACTTTTTATACACTTAAAATTTAATGCCTATGCATCAAAAAGAAAAGAGCCTGTTGCAAGGCTGTATTTCCAGCCTATTGGTAGGAGGTACTTTGTGGCTGTCGGCTTTTCCGGCCTGCGCTATTCCGGCGGAGAGTCTGGCGAAGGATATGGCCGCATCAGTCAGCGCAGTACAGCAGAAAGGACATGAGATTACAGGTACGGTAACGGATGCCAAGACAAGCGAACCCTTGATCGGGGTGACTGTAATGGTGAAAGGGACTACCAATGGTGTCATGACTGATGTAGACGGACAATTCCGTCTGAATTGTAAAGAAGGCGATGTGCTTCAGATTTCTTACATCGGTTATGAAACTAAGGAAGTGAAAGTCGGTTCGTTGAAAATGTACATGGTTGAAATGAATGAGTCTGCCGAAATGCTGGAAGAAGTTGTGGTTACCGCTTTCGGTGTGGGACAGAAAAAAGCCAGTATGGTAGGTTCGGTCAGCCAGGTGCGTTCAGAGGATCTGCGTGTGCCCTCTGCCAGCTTGAGCTCTTCTTTCGCCGGCCGTCTGTCGGGTGTGATTGCCGTGCAGCGAAGCGGTGAGCCGGGTGCCGACGGTGCAGACTTCTGGATTCGCGGTAAGTCTACGTTCAGCGGCGCGACGGGTGCCCTGATTGTATTGGACGGTGTGGAAATCAGTGCGCAGGAACTGAATGCCCTTGATCCTGAAGCTATTGAAGGATTCTCTATTCTGAAGGATGCCACGGCTACCGCCCTCTATGGTACGCGCGGTGCCAACGGTGTCATGATCGTAACGACCAAGTCGGGTAAGAATCTGGACAAACCGATCATCAATTTCCGTCTGGAAGGTGCGCTGACTCAGTTGACTGACGTTCCCCAGACGGTGGACGGCGTGACTTACATGAACTTGTATAACGAGGCGCTGACTCGTCCCAATGCATCGGGCACGCCTTACAGCGAGGACAAGATTAACGGAACGCTGAATCATTTGAATCCTTACATTTATCCGGACGTGAACTGGTATGACGAGATGTTCAAACGGAACGCTTTCTCGCAGAAGGCCAACTTCAATATCCGGGGCGGAAGCAAGAAGATGGATTACTTCATGAGTGCCGGAATCAAGCACAGCGACGGTAACCTGAATTCCATGAGTTCGGACTATTTCTCTTACAACAACAACGTGCGTGTAACGAACTATGATTTCATCAACAATTTGAACGTATACGCTACGCCGACAACTAAACTTTCGTTGGGACTGAACCTTTCGGTAAGGGACTGGAAGGGTCCGAACATGTCGGTGAACGATATCTTTGCCTACAGTTTGATTGCCAACCCGGTTGACTTCCCGATCATGTATCCGGCAGGCACGGGAGGCATCGTTACGGAAGATATCATGTGGGGTGCCAAGTCGGGCGGACCGTATGATACAGGATTCCGAAACCCGGTAGCTGAATATGTGCGCGGCTACCAGACCAACATGCAGAGCATCGTGACTGCCAACTTCAAGATTGAGCAGGACTTGAGCATGCTGCTCCCCGGCCTGAAATTCAGCGGTTTGTTCTCTTACAAGAACAAGAATATCACGATTGTTCACCGCAGCAGCGCATACAACGGTTACGAACTGGAGTCTTACGACCCCGAAACACTGGACTATACCTTACGCAATACAAACAAGGAGGTGGATACTGCCATCAATACGACGGGCGGACATGGCGGCGAGCGCAACATGTATTTGCAGGCCATGCTGGACTATAACCATACGTTCAACGACGTGCATGCCCTGAACGTGATGTTCCTCTTCAACCGCCAGCAGTATGACACCAATATCCCCAGCGATTTGTTCAGTTCGCTGCCGAAGCGCAAGCAGGGTATAGCGGGCCGTATATCGTATGCCTATGCCAACCGTTATCTGGCGGAAGCCAATTTCGGTTACAACGGTTCCGAGAACTTTGCTCCGGACAACCGTTACGGTTTCTTCCCTTCGTTTGCCTTGGGTTATACCATTTCGGAGGAAGATTTCTGGGAGAAGCTCCGTCCGGTAGTGTCCATGCTGAAGATCCGCGGTTCGTGGGGTCTGGTCGGTAACGATGATACCAGCAAAACAGTCGGCCGTTTTGCCTATCTGGAAGATATCTCGCTTTCGGGTGGTCCCAGTTATGTCACCGGTACTAATCAGAATATTAAGCTGAGCGGTCCGAAATGGAACCGTTACTATAATTCCCAGTTGGGCTGGGAGGTAGGCGAGAAATGGAATGTGGGTATGGACCTGCAGCTTTTCAATTCGCTGAACCTTACGTTTGATGTCTTCAAGGAAACCCGCCGCGACATCTTCTTGTCCCGTTCAGGTACCATCCCCCAGTTCCTCGGAATGGCAGGAGCAGCCGTTTACGGCAATCTGGGAAAGATGAAGAACGAAGGTGTGGATCTTGCATTAGACTATAACAAGCAGGTAAACAAAGACTTGTTCATCTCGTTCAAGGGAACGTTCACCTATGCTCACAACACCATTCTGGAGCGCGACGAACCGCCTTTCCGCGAATATCCGAACCTCTCTACCATCGGTCATTCCGACGGACAGTATCTGCTCTATATAGCCAACGGTCTGTTTCCCGACGAAGCTACCATCAAGAACAACCCGAAACAGAATCTGGGATTTGACCCGCAGCCGGGTGATATCTGGTATAAGAACCTGCCCAACTATGCAGGCGAGTATGACAACGTGATAGACAGCAACGACCGTATGTATGTGGGCAATCCGAAAGATCCGGAAATCGTCTACGGTTTCGGACCCTCTGTCAAATGGAAGAACTGGGACTTCTCATTCTTCTTTCAGGGTGCCGCCAAGACATCTATCCTGATGTCCGGTTTCCATCCTTTCGGTTCGCAGGGCATCAACAACGTGTTCCAATGGATTGCCGACAGCCACTGGAGCGAGGATAATCCCGACCCCAACGCCGAATACCCGCGTCTGTCGAAGCTTGACAACCCGAACACCACGGCTTCGTCTACTTTCTGGCTGCGCAACGGTGCGTTCCTGAAACTGAAGAACGCGGAAATCGGCTATACGTATAAGGGATGGCGTTTCTATGTAAGCGGAAGCAACCTGCTGACATTCTCACCCTTCGACTATTGGGATCCGGAAATGGGAAGCGGAAGCGGCTTGAAATATCCGACCCAGCGTGTGTTTAATTTCGGTGTACAAGTAACATTCAACAACAAATAAACGAACGATGAAGAATCTATATAAACTGATGCTTGCTCTGGCTTTGACCGGACAGCTGACATCATGCGACTATCTGGACATTGTGCCGGATGAACGTGCGCAAGAGTCCGATACCTGGAAGACTCCCAATTCCATTAAAGGTTACCTTTATTCTTGCTACGGATATATGCCTTTGCCTCGTCAATACCCCGGCTCTTACTGGTTGCCGGAAGAAATGACGGCTGTGACCAAGGAGCTGTTCACTACCTTCAAGTATGGCACTTACAGTCCTTCCAGCTTAAGTTATACTACCCAAACATGGGCCACAGTGTGGAACGGTATCCGTCAGTGCTATAAGTTTGAGGAAGCTTTGGAGAACGTTTTCTCTACGAATGTCAGCGAAGAGACAAAAGTCACCTATAAGGCAGAAGCTGATTTCCTGATCGCTTACTATCATTTCTTGTCTTTGCGTTCCTACGGACCGACCATGATTATCCGCGGTGTCATTGACCAAAACACGCCTATCGCAGACTTCCCCGAGCGTAGCAGCTACGATGAAGTGGTGCAGTTTATTAATGACAAGCTGGATGAAGCCATTCCCCATCTGCCCGACACGTGGAGCGGCGACGATTACGGACGTGCCACTCGTTTGCTGGCACTGGCTTTGAAGTCGCGCATGTACCTCTATGCCGCTTCGCCTTTGTTCAACGGAAACTCGGAGATGTACAGCAGCTTTGTCAGCCCGATAGACGGACGTCACCTCATTTCGCAGGAGTATAGTGTGGAAAAGTGGCAGAAGGCTGCCGATGCATCGAAGTATGCCATTGATGAACTGGAAAAGGCCGGCTTCCATCTGTATGATGATGCGGCGGCAGGCACACCCACCGATGACAAGCCGGGACTGCCCAATGCGGCTCAGCGTCGTCTACGCTATACGATTCTGGACTTTAATAATAATCCGGAAGTCATCTGGTGCGATACGCGTAATGAAGAATATTATGGAATCCAGCGCCGTACAGCCCCTCGGCAGAATTCAGGAACATATAAAGGCGGCATTAGTTGCGTTATATGTCCTACATTGCAATCTGTGGAGCGTTTCTATACAGAGAACGGTTTGCCTATGGATATGGACAAAACCTATGACTATGAAAACCGTTACGAATACATTGACGCTCCCGTAAACAATGATGGCAACAATTACGATGGCGGCTCATCGGCGGGCAAGGTGATGAGCCTGACCACTCACCGTGAACCCCGGTTCTATGCTTGGGTGGGATATCACAACGGTTATTTTGAGTTCAACCGTTATGAAGACAAGGATCCGGGCAACGGTGATCCGGCTAAGAGAGTTGTTAAGTTGCAGTTTTTGAAGAATGATCCGCACGGACGCGGTAATCGTACAGACGCTGAGTATTCTATTTCTGGATTTGCCAATAAAAAATGGTCTTATCCGAGCTTTCAGGGAGCTATGATCGAGTGCCCGATGGTACAGTTCCGTTTGGGTGAAATCTATCTGAACTACGCTGAGGCTTTGGTAGAGCTTAACCGCTTGGATGAAGCCAAGGTTTATATTGACAAGATTCGCGAGCGTGCCGGCATTCCTTCGGTAGACGAGGCATGGAACAACTACTCCACCAACCCCGGCTATCAGGACACACAGGATGGCTTGCGCCAGATTGTGCGCCAGGAACGTATCAACGAGCTGTACTTTGAGGGGCATCTTTTCTTCGATTACCGCCGCTGGAAGGTGGCCGAACAGTTTGTGGGCATGCCCGACCGCGGTTTGAACACGCTGGCTGAAACTATCGAAGATTTCACGCCGATGGATCTGCCGTTGCAGCGCAGCTTCCATAAGGGGCAGTATCTGATGCCGATTCCGCAGGACGAAATAAACAAGGCTCCGCAGATTGTGCAGAATCCGTACTATTGATTTAGGAATGTCGGATGGCGGCGGGCCGGAACAGGATATGCCCGGCTTGGCTTAAGGTTGTTTCCCTGCTTGCGGGAAGGAGCCGGGGACAGGCCCGCCGTTGCTTTTGACACGGAAGAAAGGTAAAAAAAGAAAGATTGCTACGTAGGGATAAGGGAACGCAGGCAATGCAGATTCCGTATATATTGATGCGCATCCGGGATTGTCGTATCCCGTGTGTGCCGGTTATCGGCTGCATTGTCTGTATTCTTTTTTAGAATGAACACTTATTTTCTAACGGATTAATTCGTAAAACATGGAAAACATGAACAACTTTCTGAAAACGAAGGCGGCGGCTCTCTTTGCGGCTGCTGCTCTTCTCGGCGGCTTGTCCGGCTGCTGGGACGAAAATGAATGGGAAAGCATTCCGAACGGCGCATTCCTGCAGGTAGCGGAAACTTCCCTGAACTTTGATTCGCCTGCCACAACCTATCAGCTGGAGGTGAAGTGCAATGAAGAATATGTCGTAGGTTATGGCAACGGACTGGAGAACTGGTGTACGGCAACGAAGGACGAGCTGGGCGACCTGACGCTGAACATCACTGAAAACACGGAAAAGGACGTGCGTCGCGGCGAACTGTATATCAAAGCGCTGTCGCAGACAGATACCATCTCTGTAGCGCAGCTGGGATGGGGAAAAGCCATTCTGGTGTCCGAGTCTGTGGTGAACATGAGCGAAACAGGCGGCGAGTTCGATATTGACGTGACTGCCAACGTGCCTTATAATTTTGATTTTGCTGGCAGCGACTGGGTTCAGGAAACCGCTTCGGCTTCTTCACGCGCTTATGAAACGGTGACCAAAACCCATCACTTCTCTGTTCTTCCCAATAAGGGAGAAGCGCGCAACGCTTCGATTACTGTAGACGATGTGGAAGGCAGCGAGGATATCGGGGCCGCTACATTTACTGTCAGCCAGAAAGGGCTGGGCAGCTACGAACCGGGAGCGCCTGAAACAGGAGAGGATATTAAAATTATGGCAAATTCTGTGGAAGGAGATGGTGGTGAACGTCCCAATAACGTGTTCGAGTATATGATAGATGGAGATTTGGAGAACTTCTGGCAGAACAACTGGACGGCTCCTAAATTCCCATGTTATATCGAGTTTACATTTGATGAACCGCAGTCTATGGACTATATAGTCTATTATCCTAGTGCCAACGGCCATTTCAAGAATATTGAGATACAAGTGTATTCTGACGTTAACAAGACTCGGAGTGCCGAGTATCATACGGTTTGGTCAGGTGTGATGAAACAATCTTCCGGGAGTACACGTATTGACTTTACGGAGTCACAGGCCGGAGTGACCAAGGTAAAGTTTATCATCACCGATACTTATACCAGTGGAGCCGCCCGTTGCAGTGAGATGGAGTTTTATCAGAAAGACCCGAACACTTTTGACTGGACGACGATCTTCGCCAACCCCGCCTGCACGGAACTGAAGTCGGGCGTTACGGAACAGGATATCCTGTCTTGCGAACACTCGTTCTACAAGAACATGGCATGGTACATGTACAACGACCGCTATCCGCGCGAGTTCCGCATTGCCGACTACAAGGCATATCCGCATCCGGATGTGCAGGCTAAGGAAAACAAGACTACCACCTACAGCCTGCTTGACAATCCGACCGGCATTCAGGTGGCTGCTGACGAGAACCTAGTAGTGATGGCCGACCTGAAAGGACAGGAATCCGTAAAGATCCGCGTGCAGAATCTGGATACGCCGGGAGAAGACGGATTCGGAGGAAATGAATATGCGGTGAAGGAAGGCATCAATACCATCAAGATGAAAGAAAAGGGACTGGTGTACGTGATGTATCACACGGCCGACTATGAAACGGCACCCGAAATCACGCTGCACTTCGCCTCCGGAAAGGTGAACGGCTATTTCGACAGCCAGAATCTGGCACACGAAGGACGCTGGAACGAGCTGCTCTCCGCCGCCGTAGACAAGCATTTCGATGTGGTAGGCAAGTACGCTCACCTCACGTTCCCCACGCTGAACTTCGTGAACAACACCCGGGACGGTAAGGAACTGATTGACACGTATGACGAGCTGGTGTACAACGAACAGGTGTTCCTGGGACTGGAGAAATACGGACGCATGTTCAAGAACCGCATGTATTTCAACGTGATGTACTCTGACAGCTACATGTATTCTACCAGCTACCGCACTTCGTATTCGGCCGGAACGATAGACGCTCTGACCGATCCCGACAAGCTGCGGACAACTGACTGCTGGGGTCCGGCGCATGAAGTGGGCCACAGCAACCAGACACGTCCGGGACTGAAGTGGCTCGGAACAACGGAGGTGACCAACAACATTACAGCTCTTTACATCCAGACCACCATCTTCGGAAATGACTCCCGCCTGGAGTTGCAGGACTTCTACAACAAGGCGTGGAACAGTCTGATGGTTCCGGGAATCGCTCATGCGCAGGAAACTGACGTCTTCCGCAAGCTCGTCCCCTTCTGGCAGCTGGAACTGTATTACGGAAAGGTACTGGGCCGCACGCCGACTCAGCAGGCAGACAAGGGCGGCTTCTATCCCGACGTGTATGAATATGTCCGCATAAACGAAGATCTGGAAACGGCAGGCGAACAGCAGCTGGAATTCGTATACAACTGTTGTGTGAATGCCAAGGCCAATCTGCTTGACTTCTTCGGCAAGTGGGGCTTCCTGACTCCGGTGGATACGGAAATCGACGACTACGGCAAGGGCCGCCTTACAGTGACGCAGCAGCAGATTGACAATCTGAAAGCGCGTGTGGAAGGATTGGGTTACGCCAAGCCCGATGTGGCTCTGGAGTATATCACAGACTACATGGTGGACAGCTACAAGAACAAAGACAATGTGGTTGCAGGCTCAGCTTCGCGCAGCGGCAACACCGTTACGCTGGCCAACTGGCAGCATGTGGCAGCTTTCGAAGTGAAAGACGCTTCGGGCAAACTGGTTTACGTGTCCGAAGGCATCGCTCCGGGATCGTCCAGCCGCGAGTTTACGTTGACTACCGACTGGGCAAGCGGTTTTACGGTATACGCAGTGTCGGCTGCAGGCAACCGTATGCCGGTGAATTTCTGAACCGTCTGAATCATGGCGGAGTGCCGTCATCAGACGCATGACGCTGTGTGAAATTCTATATCTCTAGCCTAGAGATATAAATCTCCAGCCTGAAGATGCACATCTTTAACCTGAAGATATGTATCTTTAAGCTGGAGATTGTTTTTTCATGTCTGCCGGAAACTTCTGTTCCGGCCGTGGCATTCTTTTTCTTATATGCTTTTCATTTGTTTCTGTTCTTTTGCCTTTTTCATCTGTGTGCCAAATGCAGCCGTCTGCTTCTCGTATTGTTCGCTGGTGGCTGCATTCCGGTTTTCGTCCGGATCCGCCTGATGGTCAAACAGCAGCTTGCCGGTCAGTTGCCGTGCGTCATTATGCCATTCGGCGTAACTGTACCGTCCGTCCACCAGATTCTCTCCTTTGACCCATTGGATGTAGGCATAGGGGCGGTGCTTTTTTTGCGGTTGGACAAGTGTGGGCAGAAAACTTTTTCCTTGCAGATGCGAGGGCAGCGGGATGTGGCAGGCTTTGCACAGGGTGGGATAGATGTCGACGAATTCAACAATGCTTTGCGAACAGGCGTGTTTCCATCCGGGACCTTTGATGATAAGCGGAACGTGCGTGGATTCTTTCAGCAGCGTGTGCTTTCCCCAGAAGTCGTGTTCTCCCAGATGCCACCCGTTGTCGCCTAACAGTACGACGATGGTATTTCTGTCCAGCCTGAGCCGTTTGAGTTTGTCCAGCACCAGGCCGATCTGTGCGTCGACAAAGCTGACGCAGGCGTAATAGGCGTGCCGGGTTTTCCGATGGAACGCTTCGGAAGATGTATCGTTTGTTTGAGTATATTGGCAGATTTCCCGGGAACTCTGCACCTGCTTGGGCAGTCCCGACGGACGGTATCTGTTGCCGGCAATTGCTATGCTGTCTTCTTCATACAGATCCCAGTATTTTTGCGGGGCGATGAAAGGCAGGTGCGGCTTTCTGAAACCGACAGCCAGAAAGAAAGGCTCTTTCCTTTCTTTCAGTTCGCCCAGTTTCTGTATCGCTTTCCGTGCAATCGTGTTGTCTTCGTAGCAGCTGTCCGGCAGGTCGGCCGACTCATAATACGCTCCCCGGTGACTTCGGGGATGCAGATCTTTTTCTTCGACGGTCTTTTTCCATACATTCCATTTGTTGTAGGTTGCCCAGTCGCCGCTTGCCGGACTTACAATCCACGGAGTTTCGCTCCAACTGTCCGTGCGGTCGTCGTGGTGATGGAACACTTTTCCTAACGAAACCGTATGGTATCCTTGCTCCTTGAATGCCTGAGGGAGGGTGGTGACTCCGGGCAGGTCGTTTTGGGAGTATGTTTCGGCATCGACAAATCTTTTTCGTTCAAAGTCCGGATATACGCCTGTCAGCAGGCTGGCGCGTGAAGCGCCGCTTACCGGCACGTTGCAATAGGCATTCCGGAATACGACAGACTGTGATGCCAGCCGGTCGATGTTGGGTGTCTGTACCGGGCTTCCGTAGCATCCTAATTCCGTCCGCAGGTCATCGACAAAGATGAACAGGACGTTTTTCTTTTCCTGCGCATGCAAGGAAAGCGAGCACAGGCAGGATGTGACCGACAGCCATCCTGTCTGCTTGACGAGTTGTTTGAATGATGTTTTCATGTCAGTAGTTTTCATTGTTTTCGCAGGCTCTAAGATAGGTATTTTTATTTATGCGGCGGGAATAAATAGTCCAATAAGGCATACGTGCAGATGCAGGTCTTTGTGAAAAATATAATATATTGATAAATAGAGTTTTACTTAGTGTAAAGAAGGCTTTAACACTCATTCGTTGGCCGCATTTGTAGCTGGTTTGGACAAAATCTCCCCTTACATCCGTATGTTAAATCGAAAAGGGCACATGATATATCCCCTAATTTTGGATGAATCCTTACCAGTGCATGTGCTGGATTTCCTACTTTTGCGTCATGACATTGAACTGAATTAATGAACCGTGACGGTGTGTCGCGAGCGGATTGCGCATGCCGCCACAACTAAAACAATTATCGTTTATGAATAGAAACAGCAAGGTAAAAATGATTGCGGCTTTCTGCCTGTCCTGCGCGTTCGGTCTGCTCCACGCGCAGGATGCGGAGAAGGCATTCGTTAAGGAGAACATGACTTTTGCGGCCGGGCAGTACCGGCTGATGTTGCAGACTCCTGCCCAGGGCAAGGACGGCAAGGGTGTGATGCCTCACAGCACGCGCAAGGACGGGACAGTGTCGAAGGCGAGCA